>NZ_CP036456.1 GCF_004323735.1 Streptomonospora litoralis
CCCCGTCCGGGGCGGCGAACACCGGACGAGGCCCACCCAACACCTGATCTGACCAGGAGTTGAGCGTAGTGATCAGTGTAAGCTCCGCCCGCACCGCACGGTCCTCCCGGTGCGCGCCGCCGCCGGCCTCCCACGGCCGCGGCCCCGCTCGCTCTCGCTCCCGTGCCGCGGTGCACCTGCGCCTGCCCTCCGTCGTGGAGGGCGGACGCGGGAGCACCACGACCCACGGATGGAAGCGAGAGGCTATGAGCGACACCGAGGACCCGGCCGCGCCTGCCGTGACCTACACGCCCGGCGGCGGCACCTACCCCTACACCATCAGCGGTCTGCGCATGACCGCCCCCGAGGCCATCGCCTACCTGGCCCAGCGCGGCGGCCACAGCCTGCGCGACGCCGGCGACGCGGTCGCCCTGGCGCGCGTCGACGCCTGCAACGCCGCCCAGCCCACCGTCGACCTCGTCGGCGACGACGAGTACCGCATCGACGGCCCCGACGGGCCGACCTACCCGCGCGAGTTGGCGGCCGCGCTGCTCATCGAGGAGTACCGCCGCACCGAGGGAGAAGCGGCCCGTCTCCTCGACGAGGCCCGCGACCGCGCCACCGGCTGACGGACCCCGGACACACGAACGGCCCGCCCCCGTGAACCAGCCAGGACACCGGGGGCGGGCCGCCTCCCCAACCCTGTGAGGAGACCCCAAGGATGTCCCACCCGCACACCCTCCAGCAAACGGCTCTCGTCCAGGTCACCGCGCCGATCCGCCGCGCCGTACCGCACGTTGCCGAGGTCGCGGCGGCGCTGCCGTGGTGGCTCTGGCCCACCCTGGCCATCGCCGCGCTGATCACGGCGGCGGTGATCCTCGCGACCCGCGCGCCGTCGCGCAGTGCGCAGGACCGTGAGGGCTGGGGGGTGCCGAAGTGACCGCCCCGCCCGACATCCCTGACCGGCTCGTCCGCGCGGTGGTGGACGAGCTGGCCGGCATGCCCTGGTACGCCTGGCTGACCACCGGACTGCTGCTGTCCGCCCTGGCGGTGCTGGCCGCCTGGTGGGTGGTGCGCACCGTGCGGCGCGTCGGCCGCGCCCTGCTCGCCGCGATCCGGGAGGCCGCCCACGGCGACCAGGCCGCCCGCCGCCGGATCCGCCAGGTCCTCAACGGCATGAGCCTGACCACCGCGTTGTCGGTGTCCCTGGTCGTGGCCCAGGGGTTCGGCGCGCTCGGCATCGCCCGCGTGCTGCACGAGCACGCCGAGGTGCCCGAGCCGTTCAACTGGCTCGGGTTCGCCGTGTTCCAGGCGCTCGCGGTGATCCTGATGGCGATCATCAACGAGCGCGCCGAACAGGGCGTGCCCGCCCGCGGCGTCACCCTGGGGTTCTGGGCGCTCATCGCGGCCGAAGCGCTGTTCAACACCACCCATTCCGACAACCTGGTCGGCCGCGCGGTGTTCGCCGTGATGACGCTGGTCGCGGCGTTCGGCTACCACCTGCGGATGGGGCAGAAGCGCCGCGGCCGCGAGGAGGAGCTGCGCCGCGCCGAAGGCCGCTGGGCCAACCGCCGCATCGCCCTGATCCGCTGGCTCCACCCCGTCGAACGCATCGCCGTGGCGGTGGAGCTCGCCCGCGACGAGGAGCTGGGCGCCGACGCCGCCACCCGCACCGTCCGGGAGCGTTCAGCCGAGCGGCGCCGGCTCCGGCTGCGGCGGCGCGCCGCTCGCGCGCTGTGGCGGCGCCGCCGCGTCCAGCTCGGCGGGCGCCTGGCCCGGCTGCGGCACCCGGCTTCCGAGCGGCGGGCGCAGGCGGCGCTGGATGCCGCCGGTATCGCCGACGACACCGCCGAGCTGGCCGGGGTGATGCGCAGCGTGCAGGTGCTCGCCCTGGCCGACCGGATCGCCGAGACCGACTACACCGACCCCTCCGGCGCCCGCGGCCTCGTCGCCTCCCTCATCACCGAGGAGGCGCTGCAGCGGCGCCTGGAGCTGCCGCCCCCCACTCCGGCAGCGCCTCCCGCAGCGGCGTCCGACACGGCGACGGCGAGCACACCGACGCCTGAGCCCTGGACCGAAACCGACCCCGAGTGGGAGCGGCTCATCGACAGTGAGGAGGGCGGCGGGGCGCTCATCCCGCTCACCGGCCCCGACCGGTCGAGCGCACCGGTGAGCGTCGCCCAGGTCCGCGCCGCTCGCGCTGCGGACGAGCCCGCCCGGACGTTGCCGCCGCACGAGCGCTACGACACCGCCCGGCGGATGTGGAGCGACGACCACTCGGTCACCGGCGCCGAACTGGCGTGGGCGACCGGGGCGGGCGAGTCCACCGCCCGCCGGTGGCGCTCAGCGTTCGCCACCGAGCACAACCGGAGCGGGCTTCCGCCGGGATGGCGCGTCGAACCCGGGGACCGGACGTGACGAGCACACCCACCGAAACCCCCGAGCACACGCAGCCGCCGCTCGCTGCTTCCGACCCAGCGCCGGCCGCACCGAAGCAGGGGCGGGGGAGCGGCCGCGCGGACCGGGCGCGGCGCCGCGTGCCGCTGGCGCCGGCGGCGACCACGGCCGTCTCCGGGTTGGCGATCGGCGGGGCGCAGGTCTATGCCGCGTGGGGAACGGTCGGTCTGGCCACGGCCGCGGTGGGCACGGCCGCGGCCAGCGGTGGGGCGTTGTGGCTGCACCAGCGGCTACGGTCGCGGCGCCGCTCGGGCGGGCGCTCCCGGGGCGCCAACCGAGGGGCGTGGGGGCGGTTCACGGGTCGCCGCTCTCCGGCGGGCGGTCGGCGCTCGACGGCGAGCAGCGGACGCTCTCGGATGCCGCGCTCAACGGCCCGCGCGGCCAGGGCGAGCGCCGCCCGCCGCTCGGGGGTCGCGGGTCGGGCGGTGGCCGGGCGCCGCGCCGCCGCCCGCGGGAAGGCGGTGCCGCGGCTGGGCCGCTCGGCTGCCCGCTCCGGCGGGGTGTCGCGTGCGGCGCGCCGCTCCACCGCCGCGGCGCGGGGCCGCTCCGCGCGGGCGCTGCGCACCGGCGCGACCCGACGGGGCGCGAGCGGGCGGAGCGGTGCGGGGCGCCGCGCCGGTGGTGGGCTGCTCGGCCGCGCCCGCGCCCGCTCCGGTTTGCGTGGCGGGGCGGCGGGGCGGCGCCAGCGCGGTGGGTGGGGGCAGCGGGGCGGGCCCGCGCAGCCACGCACCCGCCCCCGGGCGGGTGGGCGCCGCTCGCCCGCGGCCACCACCGCTGGGCGCATCGCCGCCCGCATGCGCCGCACCCGCTCAGGCAGAGCGGCCCTGGGCACCGGCAAAGGCGCCTGGTGGGCGGCGCGGGCGTCGTGGCGTATCGCCAGCCGCGCCTGCGGTGGCCGCTTGGGCGTGCTCGGCGGCCGGGTGTTCTGGCGGCGCCAGCGCGAACGCCTGCTGGATTGGGCGTGGCTGGGTCGGCAGCGCGTCGACGCGTGGCAGGCCGGCGTCGGCGATCTCGCCGCGGCCGGGTTCTGGTGGCTGCGGGCACGCGCCCACGCGCTCGCCGCCCGCCTCCGCTCGGGGGAGCTGCGGCCCTGGGAGCGCACCACCGCTCTGGTGCTCCTGCGCGGCCTCATCTGGCTCACGGGCCCGCTGGAACACCTCGCTCCGCTGCTGGAGCGCGACCCGCTCCCGCCGCCCCACCCGCCCACCGAGACCGCTGCCACCGAGAAGCGGCGCCGGGGCCGACGCGTCGGCGACCGCGTCACCCCGGGGACACCAGCCACCAACCGCACTGAAGAGAAGGACCGATTCGTGTCACAGACCCCGCCCAACCAGCGCATCCTGGACCTGGCCGAGGAACTCAAAGCGGAGATCGTCAAGGAGCCCGAAGGGATGCTCGACGTGCTGGCGACCCTCAAAGGCGTCGAGCAGATGCAGGAGACCCTGTCGGGGGCCGTGGGGACACTCAAGCAGCGCTTGGCCGATGACTACCCCTCCACCGCCGCCGTCGTGGAAGGGGTCGAGTTGGCGCAGACCCAGATGGCCACGGCAGGGGAGTGCTGCACCGAGGCCCGCGAGGGTTTCGAGGAGCAGCACCCCGACGAGATCGAGCGGCTGGAGAACCAGCGCCGCCGCGAGGACATGTGGGACACCGTCAACAACCACAGGTAGGAGGGATCGTGCAGCAGCACCCCTGGGGGTTCGGGCCGGTGGGCGCCCCGGTCGCGTCCGTGGCGGCGCTGTGGGCCGCCGCCGAAGTCGGCACCGTGCTCGACGCGCCGTGGTGGCCGCCGATCCCGGCCGCGATCGCGGGCATGCTCGCCGTGGTGATGGCCGGTGCGCGGCGCCACATGAGCGGCCCCGGCCAGCTGCTGCGGTGCGCCGCCTGCGCCGCGGCCGGCGGCTGGATGGTGTGGGTGCTGGCCTGGGGCGCCACCACCGTGACCAACGTGGTGGTGATGGCCACCGGTGTGCTGGTGGTGGGCGTGTTGGCGCCCGTGCTGGGGCGGCCCCTGCCCGCGGCCGAAGCCGCCCAAGGCGGGCCGCTGAGCCTGATCCACCACCAGAACCCGGCCGCCGCTGAAACGGCGGCGTGGATGAGCGCGGAGCAGCAGAAGACCGCCACCCGCGAGGAGCTGGCGCAGCTGTGGCGCCGGCTGGTGGCCGCCCAGTGGGCCCGCCTGGACGTGAACGTCTGCGCGGTGGAGTTCTGGGAACCCCTGACGGACATGGCCACCGGGCAGGTGCTGCACCCGCGGCCCGGCTACAGCGTCGACATCGCCAACCCGCAGGCCTCCGGGATCGGGTGGCGCGACATCGCATCCCGCGCCGAAGCGTTCGCGAACGCGCTGCGGTTGGGCAACACGTGCGGTGTCGAGGTCGCCCCGGGCGCCGAGCGGGGGCGGTGGGTCGCCCACGTCGCCCTGGTCGATGTGCTCGCCACCGAACGCCCGCTGCCCGCCGACTACACCCCCACCTCCATCCGCGACCCGTACCCGATCGGGGTGCGCCGCACCGGCACCCCCGTGGTGTCGCGGATGGAGTGGCACGCCAAGGTCATCGTCGGGCCCCGCCGGGAGGGCAAAACCAACGGGGCGCACGTCGACATCGCCGCCCACCAGCGCATGACCGACGCCGTCGTCATCCTGCTCGACCCCAAGGGCGGCGGCATGGCGCGGATGTGGCTGCTGCCCTGGCTCCAGGGCCGGGTGGAGCGCCCGGCGTTGGCGGCGGTGGCGCTGACCCCCGCCCAGATGCGCAAAGCGGTGGAGTGGTGCGAGCGGGCGATCGAGTACCGCGACCGCGCCTACTCCCACCTGGCCATGGCCAACAACGACGACAAAATCCCGTTCTCCCCGACCCTGCCGAAGGTGACCGTGGTCTCCGACGAGCTGCACAAACTCCCACCGGATGTGCGCCAAGGGCTGGAGCGCATCAACAACGTCGGCGGCTCCTCCGGGTTCTCCACGATCGCGATGGCGCTGCGCGCCACCGGCGAATACCTCCCGAGCGGGTTGAAGAAGCAGTCCAAGGAGAAGGTGGCCGTCCGGGTGCCCAGCCCCTCCGATGCCCGCGAGCTGTTCGGCGAGGCCGCCCGCGTCACCGACACCGCCGAGCTGGCCGCCGAAGGCTACGCGCTGGCCTCCACCGGCGCCCAACCCGAGCTGATGCGCTACTACCGCGTCACCCCCGCCCAGGCCGAGGAGATCGTGATGGCCACCCACCACCTGCGCCCGCAGATGGACGAGGGCTCCGCGCAGGTGACCGCCTGGTGGGCCACCCGGTGGGACGAGGTCGTGCCGATGCTGACCGAGACCACCACCGGCGCCGGGCCTGCGGCGCCGGCGGCGGGCGAGCAGCCGCGCCGCACCGGGTCCGCCGCCGGCGCCGCCCGCGAACAGCAGGACCGGGCCCGCGCCTACCTGGAGCGCCAGCGCCAGCGGCGCCGCGACAACGCCCGCCAGGCCGAACTGGACACCGCCGTCGACTGGGACGCGCTGGAGGCCGACGTCGCTCCAGCGGTGGAAGACCCGGCCGACCCCGACCCGGTCCCCAAAATTCTCACCGCCACGATCAGCGTGATCGAGCGCCACGGCGCCTGGCGCATGCATTCGGCACAGATCGCCGAAGAGCTAGGCGTGGACCAGCAGGACCTCACAGCGCTGCTCATGCGGTGCGGTGCCCGCACCGTCAACCCCTTCGCCGTTGCGGGGCGGGATCCGCTGCGCGCCCGCGGCTACATCCTGGCCGAACTCGTCACCCTGTCCACCGCGATCCGCACCGGCGAGATCGCTCCGCCCCCTCTGGAGGTGTGGGAATGGCGCCCCGCCCGATGACCCGTGCCGCACACGGCACGCCCCCGACTCCCGTGCCGCACCCCGTGCCCACCTGTGACCAGCGCGGACACGCCCGGCACGGGGCAGGCGCGGTCCCGCACCGCCCCCCGCGCACGCGCTGGCGGGGCCGTCGGTGGGCCCTGATAGACCCGTGCCGCACCCCGTGCCCGTGCCCGACCACCCGCACCCGTAGACGCCAGGATCCTGCCGTGCCCCTGTCCGACGTGCCCGCCCCGCTGCGGTGGGCCCTGCTGTCCGCCGGCCCCCGCGGTGTGCTGCGGCGCCCGCCCGGCGGTACCTGGGAGGTGACCCAAACCCACCAGGTGCGGCCCGGCGACGAGGTCCACACCCAAGACGACCTGGTGGCGGCCGGCGGGGCGGCGCTGACCGCCGAACTCCACCCCGCCCGCCTCGCGCGGGGCGGCGCCCGGTGACCGCGGGGGAGGCGTGGGGCGAAGTCGCTCGCGATGTCGCCTGCATGATCGTGGTCGTGGCGATCGGCGCCGCGGTGCTGGGCGAGCCGCTTGCGGCCGGGCACAGCCTGCTGGGCGGGCTCCTGCTCGGCCTGGGCTGGACCCTCGTGCTGCAGACCGGCGAAGTCCTCCTTGAAGCGCACGTACAGCGCGTGCGCGAACACGGGACCACGCGATGATGGGCCGCACCCACGCCGCCACCGGCCTGCCCCTCGGCGTCGCCGTCGGCGCGGCCGTCGACGGCACCCTGCCGGGCATGGTGATCGGGGCGTGGCTGTGCGCCGGTGCGGCGCTGCTGCCCGACATCGACACCCCGGTCTCGACGGCCGCGACCGCGCTGGGCCCTCTCACCCGCCGGGTGAGCGTCGGCGTGCGGGCGTGCTCGGCGGCGGTGTGGTGGGCGACCGCCACCAAGCGGGACACCGAGGACGAGCGCGCCGACCGGGAGCACCGGGCGCTCACCCACACGGTTCCGGCGGCCGCGGCCGCCGGAATGCTCACCGCGGCCGCCACCGTATGGGCGCCCACGGCCTGGCTGATCGTGTGGGCGCTCACCGTGATCGCCCTGCGCGGCGTGCTGACTGAGGCCGGCGGGCGGTGGTCGACCGCCACGAGCGCGGCCGGTCTCACGATCGTGGTGATGGTGCTCGCCCCGCCCCACCCGGTGCTCGTCGGCGCGGCGGTCTCCGCCGGAGCGAGCGCCCACCTGGCCGGGGACGCGCTCACCCGCCAAGGGGTGCCGCTCACTTGGCCGCTCACCCACCGCGGCCGGCGGTGGTGGATGTGGCGCTCCCCGCTCACCATCGGCACCGACGAGAACAGCCGAGCAGAGCGCGCCCTGCGCTGCGCGTGCACGATTTTCGCCCCTTTCCTGGGCGCGTGGGAGATGATGTGACTATCCAGTTTGAGAGGAGAAGCAGGTGGAAGAACTGATCGAATTCCTGCGGATGCGATACGAGGAGGACGACCGCACCATAGAGCGAGGAAGGTCGACCCGACTCGGCCCGGACCAGGCCGCCGACCTTCTGCGCAATTACGACAACAAGCGGGCGGTGTTGAACGCCCACGCCCCCCAACCCGGCGACGCGGACGGCAATCGGATACGGGCCTGCGGCGTCTGCAGCAACAGCGGCGCCCTGTGCCCGGCTGTGCTTCACCTCGCCCAGGATTACCAGTGGCACCCGCTGTTCAATCCGGTCTGGGCATCATGATGGACGAACCCACGGCCTGGCTTCGCGAAGTGTGGGACGCCGACGAACGGTCAGCGCGCGCGATCGACTCGGCATCGGTCATCTTGACCATCGGGGACACTGTCAGAGGAAGCATTCCTCCCGAGGACAGCAAGTTCCGGTCACTCATCGACCCGACAGATCTCCTTGCCCGAATCGACGCAGAGCGGCGCATTCTGGACGTACACCGCCCCGTGCGCGTGCGCTCGACTGGCGATCTCGGTGAGGACTTCATCGAGCGGTGCAGCATGTGTGACCAGTTCCCCGCGCAGTACCCCTGCAGCACGGTCCGTCTGATCGCATGGGGGTACCGGCACCGTCCCGGCTACCGAGAGGAATGGCGGCCGTGACCATCACCGAGTTCCTGAACGCGCGGCTCCACGAAGAGCAGCAGTGGGCAATCCATCTGGAGCGCAACGCCCGCAACTACCTGCGGGCTGAGAACCTACGCGAGGTGCGCGGCCGGGCCCGGCAGACCACTGTGGCCTGGGATCCCTATGCAGAGTTCGCGCAGCGCGTGTACCGGAGCGTGACAGGGCAACTGCGCATTCTGGAGGAGCATCCGCAAACACGCGGATGGGATGGCGACGGTGTCGACAACCCCATCTGCGAAACGTGCGCACGCGACGACAGGGACGGCGGCCAGGATGGCGACCCGTACCCGTGCACCACGCTGCGGCTTCTGGCCCTGCCCTACGCTGATCACCCCCACTATCAGCAGGAGTGGGCGCCCTGACCGCCCTCCGTTTCGCGACCTAACTAACCGAGTATCTCGCAGGAGACCCCCCGATGATCAAAGCCGAACCAGGGCACTTTGCTCGTTTTGAGCCGACCCCTCCCGTTATCAAATACACCGACAGCCCGATCGCCGCGTGGGCCGATGACGGTCACCCGATGGTTGTACGCGCGACCGGGCTCGTACGCGCTGACAGCATCTCGGGGTACATGGGCATCAACTCCGATCCCGACCCGAATCCCACCCCCTACGCGTTCCTTCCCGGGGACGGCTGGGCGGTCCAGTATGACGACGGCGCGGTGCCCCTCGTGGCGTGGGCGATGTGCACCTACGGAGGGTTGGACGCGACATTCGCCGTACCTATGGTGGCGAAGGAAGAGGCGAGTTACCCGTCAGGGAGCATCTCCACCCTGGGCGCACCCGCAAGCGCGGCAGAGAGCGTGACGGTGGTGCCGATCTCCGAAGCACGCGGGTTGCGGGCGCCGTGAAGCTCCCCGCGGCCTTCGACGAAGCGCTTGCCAAGGAGGCCCGGCGCGTTGGGGCCGAAGTCCAGCGGTGGCGCCCGATCCACACTTTTGGCGGCGCGAGCCTGCCGAAGCGCCTTCATGTCGGTGGGGCAATCTTCCCGCGTCGGGAGTACCTGCTGACGGTCGGGCAGACGACCCACCTTGGCCGGGAGGCCCATCGCGCCCTGTGCCGCCCCAAGTGGTTGGAGTAACTTGGCGGTGAGGACGCTCTCACGTCGGTGGCCCGGCGCCCTGAGGCGCCGGGCCTTTCTCGTTCCGGGGACGTGGGTCGGTCAGCGCGGGTCGGCCTCACCTCCCGCCACGAGGTCCGCGAACTCCTCGGCGAGGTCGTTGATGCGGCACTCCAGGTCGTACAGCGGCCCGTCGCCGATGACGAACGCCGCCAGGTGCGCCCCTTGCTCGTCGTAGACGTCGAAGTGGGTGCCGATCCACCGGCACGACCCGACCGGAACGCCGGCGTCGCGCAGTTCCTGGCACAGCCACAACCCGACCGGGGAGTTGTCGGTGGAGTCGCGCTCGCCGACGATTCCGGCCATGCGGATCCGCGCGGCGACGTAGCCGACGGAGCGCAGGTCGCACACCATCTTGATCGCCATGAGCTGCCGGTAGGCGGCTAGGCCCGCGTCGGTGGCCATACGATTGGACACGAGATACCTCCGTAGTGCTGGAAACTGCCGGTGTCTCACCAGGCCCTGGTCGGCGGTGGAGTCGCCTCGCCAGGGCCGCTCTTCTACTCGTCGCGGCCGAGCAGCCCGAGGGCATGCTGCTGCTGGGCCCAGTACTCTTCCCACGAGCACACGCCGCCGTCGTAGGCATCGCGGTGCGATGCGCAGAAGAGGTCGTCGGCGGGCGGCCGCCCGCACTCCGCCGCTCCGACATCCCACAGGCACGCGGCCGCAGTCGGCGGGTCCTCGCCGGTAGTCCGGTCGATCTCGCGGACCAGGTAGTAGGGCATCGGGGTCATTGCGGCGCCAGGAGTTGCCCCGACTGGGCGAGGGGGAGGTCGATCGGTGCGCCCTCGGGCGTGTGTGCGCACAACACCACGAGGCCGCGGCACTGCTGCCACGGGTAGCCGTTGCGGCGCAGGAGCGCTGTCGCGATCGGATTGATCGGCTGACCGCTGTCGTGGGCGTCGGCGTCGAAGTACACGTCGGTGCGGACGTTAAGCGGGAGTACGTCGAGGACGGTGCACGCGATCGTCCGGTGCAGAGCGGCGAGCCGGGCGATGTCACTGTCGGGCAGCGAGATTTCGGTAATGGGGCCGTCGGGGCGGAGCTGCAGCACGATGCTCATGGCCGGGGGCTCCTTTCGGGGTTCCGGGGTCGCCCCGCAGGACGGGCGGGGCGGCCGGTCCGGTGTGGGTCAGGCGGCGGCGCGCAGCAGCCGGGCCAGCTCGGTCATGTGCTGCGCGACGTCGCGGGGCGCGAAGTGCGCTTCCTGGTCGAGGCAGGCGGCGGCGCCGGTGACGTGGTCGACGCGGTGCGGGTGACCGTCGTAGCGGCCCTGTTCCAGCTCCGCGGCGGTGGAGAGGGCGACGTTGACGAAGTAGCCGTGGCTGGGATAGCCGGGCGCCAGAGTGCGGGCGTAGGTCTCGATGGGCTGGCGGGCGGCGGTGACGGCCGCGGTGTCGGTGGTGGCGCACTCGCTCATGTTCATATCTTTATCATAATTAATTATGAACATGAAATCAAGTGGTTTGTGTGTCCCCCCGGCCGGGCCAGCAAGAATGGAGATCCCAGCCGATCCCACGAAGCGAGGAAACGCCCGTATGACCACGACATCCAACGCCCTCAACGTCGACCCCGCCCCGCTCATCGGCAGCCACGTCCGCGTCACCACCGACACCGCCACCTGCACCGGACGGCTCACCGACGCCACCACCGACGCCCTGCACGTCCAGACCAGCGAGACCAAACCGCCCGCGATCATCAAACGCGCCACCGTCACCGGACTCGACGACCTCAGCGCCGACCAGGCCGACACGGCGCCGCCACCGGCCTCCGCCGCCCACTACCGGGCCGAAGCCGACCGGCTGCGCGCCGCTGCCCGCACCTGCGAGACCCACCACGCGCGAATGGAACTCCTGTCCGAGGCGCAGGTCGCCGCGACCCTCGCCCTCAGCTACCGCGAGGCCACCTGAAACCCGCCCCCCACACAGAACGAGGCCCCCGGACCGGGAGAGGAAATCGGTCCGGGGGCCTCGTCATTCCCCCTCAACGGTGGCCACCAGGAGCACAAGGCCAACCACATGCTCCACGATAGCCGATCGACATCGGATCGCCCTAGTCAATACGCATAAGGCATAATCCCATTTAGGGATAGACCACACGAAAGCCACGGGGGTGCCGGTTGGATGGCTCGGCGATCGCAGACCTCATCCCCTGGGCGGATGTGGGTCTGACCGGGCTCGTCAGCATCGGCGTCGTCATGATCCTCACCGGCCGGCTTGTTCCGCGCAGCACCGTGCAGGAGATGCGCCACGAGCGCGATGCCCGCCTCTCCGACCTCCGTGCCGCCTACGACGCATCCGAAGAGGCCCGCCGGATCCAGGGCGAGCAGCTCGGGGAGCTGCTGGAAACCTCCCGCACCAACGCCGAGCTGCTCGAAGGGCTCCGCCAGGGCCACGACCCCGGGGGGCGCCAGTGAAGTGGCCCTGGCGCGTCACCGCCGCACAGCACCCGCCGCCGGTCTCCGCCGAGGAGGCCCGCGAGGCGCGCCGCTGCGCCGAGCAGGCCCGCGACGAAGCACGCGCACGCACCCCCGAAGTCCGCAACGTGGTCGGCCGGCTGCGGCACCAACGCCGCCGAAACCACTTCTCCGAGCTGATCGTCAACGCGCTGCAACCGAGGAGAGACGGGCGATGATCTGGCTGGCGCACCTACTCGGCAACGTCCTGCTCGGCGCGCTCGCGTGCGTCTGGGCGGCCTTCGCCCTCACGTTTTTCCTCCGCGCCCGCTGGGAGGCCACCCCCATCGGCCGGAGCCTGATGGCCTTCGCCCTGGTCGTCGTGATGCTCACCGGCCTCGGGGTGCTCCGGCAGAGCATCGGCGACACCCCCGTGTTCGCCTGGCTGCGCGCCGCCGCCCTCGCCGGCGCGGCGCTCCTCTCCGCACGGTTCCTCGTGCTGCTGATCGCCACCCAGCGGCCCGAACGCCGCCCCCCGGACCCCCCGACTGAGATGTGACATCCCCCCGGACCTGGAGGACACCGTGACCGATCCCCGCCCGATACCGCCGGACGGCGACATCACCCAGGAAGAACAGGCCGCAGTGCTGCGCCGCACCGACAACGGGCCTTCCGAACCCGACGAAGAGGCACTGCTAGCCGCCGAATTCGGCCAGCCCGACGAGAACGGCGTCTACGGCGCACCCCAGGGTGAGAACGCATGAGCGGCGCCGACGCGATGATCACCCGCGCCGAGAAAGACCTCGGCCTGGGAGAACCGAACTACATCCAGGACTGGTACGAGAGCCGCAACGGCTCCGCGTACTCCTACAACTTCCCCTGGTGCAACGCGGCCATTACCCGATGGGCCTACGACTCAGAGAACCACCCGCCCGTCTGCTACGGGTCCGACTACGCCTACACCGTGGCCCATGCCCAGCGCGCCAAGAACGAAGGCGACTGGCACTACGGCGCCGCCGGGATCCGCAAAGGCGACGTCTACTTCGTCGACTGGAACTACGGCAACGCGATCTCGGTGATCGACCACGTCGGCGTCGCCACCCGGCCCCTCAAAAACGGCTACGTCTACGGCATCGAAGGCAACACCGCCAACCGGTGCCTGCGCCGCGTGCGGCGCCAATCCCTGATCGTCGGCTACATCCGGCCCCGCTACAGCGCCACCAGCAGCGGCGGCGCCCGCACCGAAGGAGAAGAGGACGTGCCTGATTTCCGCTGGTACGCCACCGACGGCGGCCAGACCATCCCGCCGAACGAATGGACTTCCGTCGAATGGGAGAACACCCAGGAGGACGGTCCTGGAACCTACTGGAGCGTGGTCTTCGGCGCCGAAAACGGGACCACCTACAACCTGATGGCGGGGGTCACGCTCGACGGCCTGCCGGAGGGCGCGCGCGTGCAGCTGTGCGCCGTCCACCTGGCCAAGGAGGGCGGTCTCGACCTGCCCGACGGGATCCTGAAGAACGGCGCCCGTGGCGCGAAAGTCCGCCGCGTCCAGGAATGGCTGGACGACCACGGCTACGACCTGGGCCACTGGGGCGCCGACAGCAAGTACGGCAGCAAGACCGAGGCAGCCGTATGGGCCTTCCAGGAGGACGCCGGCATCGTCGTGGATGGCGAGTACGGGCCCCAGACCGAAGAGGCCATGGAACACCGGTCCGGCACCGCCAACTGGGTCACCAAGCACTGGTTCGCTCCCAGCACCCCTGGTATCGCGGATCCCTCCGGGGCGGCGGACGTGACCTACTCGATCCCCGAGCGAATCCTCAAGGGCAAGCGCGTCCGAATCCGCATCCGCCACGACAGCGACAAGCCCGCCCGAGTCGCGTCGGGCAACGTCTACATCCACGAATGGCAGTAAAGGGAGTGCTGATGTTCCGCATTTTCGGCCGGGATCCGGCCCTATGGCTCGGCGCGCTGCGCGCCGGCCTGTACGCGCTCACGGTGTTCGCGCTGCCGCTGTCGGAGGCCCAGACCGCCGCAATCATGGCGGCCGTGGCCGCCGCTGTCGGTATCTGGGAGGCGTGGGCGGTGGCGAAGGACCGCCTGGTGCCAGCCATCAAGGGCTTCGCCGAAGCGCTGCTGGTGCTGCTGCTGGCGTTCGGCGTCGACCTGAGCGAGGCGCAGACCGCTGCGGCGATGGGCGTGGTCACCACGGCTCTGGCGTTGTGGACCCGCACCCAGGTGACCGCTGCGGTGGATGCCGACGGTCACCAGGTGCCCAAGCAGAGGGTGTTCTCCCTGGCCACCTGAACCGCTGCTTCCTCGCGCGAGGCGCCCCGCTGCCCGTGGCAGCGGGGCGCCGTTTCGTCCACCCGTCCGGGGCTAGGACGTCGCTTCGATCACCGCGAAGTCCGGCGCCTCATAGGACATCAGCTCCACGACCGTGAACTCGACATCGGTGGGCACTTCGAACACCACGTCGTACTCCGTGGTCGTACCCGGATTGGTCTCGTCGGCGAAGCTGCAGATGTCCATGTGGGTCTCGAACGCCCGGCCGTCGGCGGAGTAGCCGCGGACCTCACCCGGGTCCACAGCGGGCATGGACGCCGCCTGGCCGACGTTTTCCGCCCTGATGTCCATGACGAGGAACCGGGCGCCCTCGGCGGGTTGGTAGTTCGATCCGCAGTCCTGGTCGTTGTAGCTGTCGGCCGCCTTGATACCGGTGATGGTGTACTCGAACAGGCCGTCGCTGGGAGTGTCGGTGGGTTCGGGCGGGCCCGCGGGCTCGGCCGGAGCCGGGTTCCCACCGTCACCACCTGCGGGGTCGGCGAGGTCCTGGCCGATGTCCTCTGCGGCCTGCTCGAAGGTGGATGCGAGGTAGCGCTGGTAGGAGAACCATCCGGCGCCGAACCCCAGCCCGCCGCCCACGACGAGGGCGATGGCGGCGGTGATGATCAGCGGAAGATACGACGGGGTGCGACGGGCGGGCGGTGCGGGCGGCGGGGCGTCGGGTGCGGCCATCGGGGGATCTCTCCTGCTCAGTCCATGGACGGGGCGCGATTCGCGCTGATGGCTGAACGCTAGCGACCTCGTGTGCTGCGGCGCCGGATGTTGGTGCAGGTCGGCCGCATCGGGCCAGGAAGACAACCGGGTTGGGCATCCGCGCGTCTCTGGCCCCGACTCTCATCTGCGGCTTTCCCGCTATGTCCGGGGCGGTCGGCGTCGTTGCCGGCGATGTCCAGGCCCGCACGGTGGGCGTGGCCGCGTGCGGCCATTCCCGATGGATCAGCGGGTGGTCAGGCACGATGGCAGGTATGAGCGAGACGGTGCGGGTGACGCTGTACGGAGGTCCGCTGGATGGCGAGGTGCAGGAGCACACACTCGCCGACCTGGGGCCGGACACGGCCGCGTGGGGCACCATGATGATCGTCGACGGCCCGCGGACACACCCGCGGGATCCGGCGGCGCGAGCCGTCTACGAACCCGAGCCAGGGGAGGATCCGCACGTGTGGGTGTGGCGGGGATGGTCGCCCTGAACAGCACGAAGCCCCCACCCGCAGGTAGAGGGCTTCACGCCTGCAGAGGGAGGGACCTCAGCCGCTAGCAGCCGAGAACCCCCTCACCGAGCCCCGGAGAGCACCGCTTGCCCTGCCTGCCCGACGACTCCCTTGAACACCACAGCCTGTGGCGGCCCGTGCTCGGCGAATGCGGAACAGGCGACGAGCATTCACCGCGGGTGCGGTATCTGCACGAGTTCCCGCGCCGCCTCGGGCGCGCTGTAGCTGATGACCGCGGCAGCGCCCGAGCGGCGGTACATCGTCAACCGCTCGATCAGGTCGGCCATGTAGTCGACCGGCAGCCGCGTCCCGGAGTGGGTGAGCTGCGCCCACTCACCGGAGACGCAGAACGGCACCAGCGGCACACTGACCTGGTCATCGGCTACCAGCCGCGCGAGCAGGTCGATGGTGTGCAGCGCGGGCTCCAGCAGGATCATGTCGGCGCCCTCCTCGACCATCCGCCGGGCGACCTGCACCGCCTGCTCGGGCCGAGACGGGTGGACCTGGAAGGCTGCCCGGTTGCCCTTGGGTGCGGCGTTCATCGCCGCGCGGTAGCCGTCATACATGCGGCTCGTCATGATCAGGTGCGGCATCAGCGCCACGTCGCGGTATCCGGCGGCGTCGAGCACGTCGCGAACCCGGCCGGTCAGTCCGTCGACCATCGCGGCCGGCCCCAGGATGTCAGCGCCGGCCTCGGCCTGACGCAGCGCCTGTTCCCCGAGGACGTTGAGAGTGGCGGCGTGGTCGTAGCGGCCGTGGTCGTCGGTGAGCACGCACACCCGGGCGGCGGTGTAGGAGCACAGGCACGTCTCGGTCATCACCGCCAGGTCCGGCGCCGCGTCCTTGGCGGCCTGGATGGCGTGGATCAGCGGCGCGGCCGCCGATGCGGCGTCGCCGCCGTTCTCATCGCGGGTGCCTTCGGCGAAGATCTTCACCGCCCCAACACCCAGGCCCGCGAGTTCGCGCACGGTTGCCCCGACCTGGTCGAGGGTGACCGTCGGGACCGGGGACGCCGCTTCGCCGCGGCGCACCAGCAGCGGCATGCACAAATCGGCGGGCAGCAGCGGCTCGCGGTGGAGGAACCGGCGCACCGCCGGGCGGGCGCGCACGGGGCTGGAGCCGGTGACGGGCTCGGTGTCGGGCAGGGGTGAGGGGCGTGTGTCCACTGTGGTTCTCCCTACGGTGCGGGTGTCTCCCGGATCTGGGCGAGGATGTTCTCGGCGCCCTGGTCGAGCAGGGCGGTCGCCGCCCTCTTGCCGAGGTCGGCAGGTTCAGCGAGCGTGGCGGCCTGGGCGGTGCGGAGCGCAGTGGTGCCGTCGAGGCTGGTCACCTGCGCGACGAGGCGCAGCCGGTCACCGTCCGCGGTAGCCAGCGCGCCGACCGGGACGCTGCACCCGCCGTGCAGTTCGGCGAGCAGCGACCGCTCCGCTGTCGCCGCTGCTGCGGTCGCCTCGTCATGCACCGCCGCCACGAGGGCGTATAGGTCGGTGTCGGTCTCGCGGACCTGGACGGCGATCACGCCCTGGGCGGGCGAGGGCGGGAAGGCGTCGGGATCCAGCGCCTCGGTGATCTCGTGGCCGAGGTCGAGCCGGCGTAGGCCGGCGGCGGCGAGGACGACCCCGGCGAGCCCGAGTTCGCGGCCGCGCCGCAGGCGAGGCGGGACGTTGCCGCGGATCGGCGTCGTCGCCACGTCGGGCCGAAGGGCGAGGAGTTGGGCGACGCGGCGCGGCGAGCCGGTACCGACGCGGGCGCCGACGGGCAGGTCGGCCAAGGGGGTTCCGCACAGTGCGTCGCGCGGGTCGCCGCGCCGCGGCAGCGCGGCGATGGCGGTGCCCGGCGTCGGCGCCGTCGCCAGGTCCTTGAACGAGTGCACGGCGATGTCGATCTCTCCGGCGAGCAGCGCGTCCTCCAGAGCGGTGGCGAACACGCTCACCTCGGAGCGGCCGAGGTCGGTGAGGCTGGACTTGCGGTCGCGATCGCCGGAGGTCATCACGGTGTGCTGCTTCCACGTGATGCCGGGGTGGGCCTCGCGCAGCGGCGCGGTCACTTCGGCGACCATGGCTTTGGCGAGGTGGCTGCCGCGGGAGCCGACACGAACAACTTGTGCTGACACCTTGTCACATCCTGTACACGTGTGGTATTGGATGCGGGTAGCGTATCGGTCGGTGAAGTCCACCGGCCGCACACACCAGGACAGTCGACGGCTTCGACGGATCCGTATCAGGGCGTCGGCCGGACCTCTTTGTCCTCCCGTGTCGCACCGCACCGGCACCGGTAATGGATCGTGACATCGGTCAGCCCGTTGCCGCGATCGCGCTCCTCGGTGCGGCCGCGCACGAAATCATGGCCGCCCCAGCGGTAGGTGCACTCTCCGGCGGGCCAGTCGGGTGTCGTCACCGCGGGGTTCCTCTCTCGTGAAGGGTGGGGCCTCTGCCCGGTGCGCGCCGTCAGACCGGGCAGAGGCGATCAAGGGAGCCATGCCGGGGAGGCGGACCCCCCGGTACGGCCGGACAGCGGCCCCGCCCCTCGGCAGCGCATACCAGAAGAGGCGGGGCCGGCCGGGTCCACCACCGCGGATCAGTGGGGAGGGACGGGGTGGACCCGGCGCTCAGGGGCCGCCCCGCCCCCGCGGGCGGGCGAGTGCGGGGGCGGGGCGGGTGCTGCGGCCACGGATCCGCAGCGGGACAGGGGCCGGGTCCCTCACTCCGGCCCCTTGTGGGGAGGGGCCCGCCCCACCGGAGGGCACCAAGTGGGGCGGGGCCGCCCTGCTGCGAGGGGACAGGGCGGCGTGGGGGACCGCGCGCCGGGCTCCCGTGGCGGGTCCTCCCCCGACGCGCGGCCGACTGCGGCCCTCAGGCGGTAGAGCGATCCGTCGCCGCGCGCTCGAACGCCTGCATGGCCTCGGCCTGCTCCCGCAGCCAGTCCCACATGAGCTCGGGCCGGGACCAGCCGGCGTAGTCGTCGACAACTCCGAACTCGACGGCCTCCAGTGGCGACTCCTGGTGGCGTTGCGCCCGCCAGTTCTCGCCGCCGCTCCACCGGTACCGGCGCAGGTCCCAGACGTCGCCGTAGGTCTCCTGCATGTCCTCAGGCAGGGCGACGCGCCCCTGCCCGCCACCCAGGTACCGGTACGTTTCCTCGCTCATGAGCACATCCCTGCGGCGTGGGCGGCCAGCGCCTCCGGTGAGGGGCCGAGCCTGACCGCGCGCGGGGGAGCCGACATCTGCTGCTCCAACTCCGCCAGCGTGCGGGCATGCAGCGTCGGCGCCCACTCGGCGGGTGCTCCCGCCTTTTTGGATGCGCACCAGGCGGCCGGTTGGCCGGCGTCGTCGTAGGAGCGCCAGACACTCCAGAAGCGGGCGTGACCGTCGTCTTGTTGGGGTCGAAGCGGAGGCATTACACTCCTTCACGGATTCACGGTTGTCGGTGGCGGGTTGTGGTTGGCGCCCGCCCGCCACCTGAATTCCGGTATTACGGTTGTTCGCGCAGCATTCCGCGCAACTCGTCGCAGGTGGTTGTCCTGAGCAGGGTCTCGCCGCTACTCGCGCACCAGTCGCCATGGGTGCCGTCTTCGCGCACGTCACGCCAGATCTCCCAGTCCGGGAACTCCGTCTGAAGAATCTCGGCCTCGGTCGGCCACGGGCCGTGCAATGCGTCGCGTTCTGCCATGCGGTTGTCCATGCAGCCACCACTCCGATGTGTCGTTCGATGGTGACGCTACTCGCGGCTAACCAGCGCAAACAGAAGCGGAGCGCGGTAGTTCTACCGCGCTCCGCTCAAAACTGCCACGTACCGTGGTACCTATAGGGGCACCCCGAGGAATTCGGTTAGATCACGAAGTTCCTGTGAGGGTTTCCGCTTCTTCCGGGTTGCGTCCCAAATGTCCTCAGCGATCTCGCGGGCGGCGCGCTGCTGGCGCAGCCATTCCGGGGCGTCGGCACGCAGATCGTGCAACGTTGCCTCAGCCCCGTCAGCGTCGCCGACAAGAACCCGCGCCTTGGCCTGATCCAGCTCATGCCGCTGGCGGGTATTGGGCGTCACGCCATCGACGTTCAGGCCGGCGCTCATCTCCAACGCGACATCAGGATTGCCTGCGATCAGCTCGTTTTGCATGCCGTTCATCCCGACCGTGGCCGGCCCGAAACGCATGTGGCCGGCCGCGTCGCGATCAGTCCCGAGCCGGGCTGCAGCGGAGGCCGCCAGCGACTGGATGTCAGCGGCCTCCTCACTGCGGTTGTTGCGCGCCGCCGCCGCCGAGGCACGCATCAGGAGATACCCCCAGGCCGCGAGTTCGTCCGGGCTCGCGCGAGACATGCGAGGTTCGATCTCTTCGGCCGTCGTCATGCACAGGTGCTCGACTTCGGTGAACCGTGCCTGCCGCAGCAGCGCCCACCCTTGCTGCCCGATGGCCGCGGCAGCCAACGCCTGGTCTCCGACCCGTATCGCATCGGACAGAGCGTCCCGCAGGGCAATCAAGGCGAGGTCGTGCTCGCGGATCTGCACCAGGTAGCGGCCGGTGAGCTGCAGGGCGTCTCCACGCAGACGCACCGCCGCCCGCTGCTGGTCGCCGTCGAGGACGCTCACGTGGGCGTGGGCGGAGCGGACCGCAGCGGGCGCGACCCGCGCCACGAGATCGTACTCGTTCTCCTGGTAGGCGTTCGCGATGCTGGCAACGGCCGATTCCAGCATGGGCAGATTCGGCGGTGAACTGTCCATGCTGAAGAGCCGCCCGGAGAGTCCGGCTGGCGGGTTGATCGCTGTGCGGATGTCGAAAAGGACAGTGTCGCGGTGGTGGGCGGGCGTGGGGTCGGGAGTTTCCGGGGAGGTGAACCACACGGTTCGGACCCCGAAAACACGAGCGATGGCGTGGTAGGTCTCCATGCGGACCTTTCCGCCTTGCTCGATCTTGCGGATGACCTGCACGCTGAGCCCGGCGCGTTCCGCAAGAACTTCCTGGGTGAGACCGCGGCGTTTCCGCAGTTCCACGACGCGGTCCTTGATGGATTCCTGCGCGGCTGCGTCGTCGTCGCCGTGTGGGGGTTGGGTAGAGTAGTCCATGGTGTCCCCGTCCTTTTCTGGTCAGCGCGTTTCCAGGATAGGGCGGGGATTTCGCGCTGTCAGGGACCGGGGCGAGCGGCGATCGCCTGCTCGGGGCGGTCGACCCATAGCGTGTGGCCACCGTCGGCGCCCACCGTCACCCCGAGGCGGTCGCGGCCCGGCCGGCCGGTCTCGCACCACACCTGCCGGGCTCGGGTGATCTCGCCCCACAAGTCACGTACACCACCCCGCCGGGTCTCGTAGGGGCCGCCGCCGGGCTCGTACTCCGCCAACGCCCAGGATCCGGCCCGGTCATAGACGTAGACGGTGGCCTCTCCCGCCGCCTCCACGTTGTCCTCAGCGGCCTCGAAGGCGGTATAGGCCAGGTCGGGCACCAACCACCCCAGCACCACGCCCCACCCCGGGGAGCGGTCGGCTACCACGCGGGGGTTCAACGCGCGGAACTCGGTGACCGCCTCCGGGTCGTTTTCGTTGACGAACTCCCGCCAGGGCCGCACCTGCTGTCTCTGGTCCCGCAGCCACATGAACGCCGCATCTCCCACCATCCGGCCCCGCGCCGCCTTTTCGCTGGCTTCCAGCCGGAGCAGGGCTGCGGAGGTGAACCCCGGCCCCCACGGGGTGACGATCGTCCCGCCGGAGCGCGTCTGCGCCACCCAGGCGGGCGGCACCCTGCGGGCGGCCACGGTCGCGAGCACATGATCATAGGGCCCCGGCGGCGGGTCGGCGCCCTCGCCGACGAGCAGGCGGGGCTTGTACCCGGCCGCGTGCAACCGGGTTCGGGCGTCCTCCGCCACGGCCGGATCCACCTCGATGCTGGTGACGGACTGATCACCGAACCGCTCGCACAACAGCGCGGTGTTGTACCCGGTGCCGGTGCCGACCTCCAGCACCGTGTCCCCATCACGGGCATCCAGCGCCTCCAGCATCCGCACCACCAGCGATGGCTGCGAGATCGAGCTGGTCGGCACGATGCCCGACCCGCCGGGCCCGGCTGGGCGCCCGTCATCGACCTGGGTCATCAGGGCGTAGTCCTCGCTGATCCAACGGGCCACGTCGGGGTCGGTGCGCGGCCGCGCTGTGAACAGGTCGTAGCCGCCCGGGTCCGCCCCGGAGCGCACCCAGACGGTGTCCGGGACGAACGCGGACCGGTCGACGGCGAGGAGGGCGCGGTGCCAGGCGGGGTCCTGCACCACGCCGCGCGCACTCAGCAGCCGCGCCAGAGACAACCCCGGCGGCGTCACCTGTTGGGGTCCTGGCCGTCGCCGCCCTGGTCGGGCGCGGGCTCGCCGGAGCCGTGGCGCGACGGCTGCTGGCCGTCGCCGTCGCTGCCGCCGTGGGAGTCGGTGGGTTTGTCCTGGTTGCCGTGCTTGCCCATCATGGCCTCCGTAGGGGAGGGGGAATCCGGTCTCCTGGACGGTAACCCGGCGGGCAACGCCTGTCACGGCATGTGTCCGATCGTGGTCACCGGGCCACCAGGTGCGCCCTCCTCCGAGTCGTCGGTCTGCGACACTCCTGCCCACCCCGTCGGCGAAGGAGGTTGGAGTGGAGGACCACACGCTGCGGGCCCGCACGCTCGTCGAGTACGAGGACCCGCGTATCGGGCGTGCGCTGCGCCGCCTCCCCGCCAGGAAGCGGCCGGCGTCGCCGGACGCGGCGTATTGGGAGGCGGCGCTGGTCGTCGCCGAGCGCGACGCCCGCGCAGAGCAGGCGCGTCGGGCGTCGCCGGGCTGCTACCGGATCGGCTACCTGGGCGGCTACGTGGTGGCGGCCGCCGTACTCCTCGGGCTGATCGCCGCCCTGGTGTGGCTGGTGCAGGCGGTCACTTCTTGAGGTCCACACGCACCCCGTCGGCGAAGGCCCCTTCTCCGTTGACGAGGATGTGGTCCAGCTCGAAGTCGGCCGGGACGTCGTAGGCGATCCTGCCGGACACCTGCCCGCCGGGGTTGATCTTCTCCAGGCTGTCGATACCAGTGGTCGCGCCGATGTTGTACTCGTACATCGACCCGCCGGGATCCATGAGCACCTGGTTGCTCGGCTCGAAGTACTCGCCCTCGCTGCCGGTGTTGACGGCCTCGACCTCCAGCACGACGAACTGGCCGCTGGCCTCCTCGGTGAGCCCGAAGTCGTCCTCGATCTGGGCGATGCCCTGCTCCACCGACGTCACGGTGATGTCCCACGAACCGTGCGAAACCGTGTCACCCACCACGTGGCTGCCGCCGGACTCCTCACCATCCCCCGCGCCGCCGCCCTCGTCGTTGTTGTCGGCGGCCGGCGGCGCGCCCGGATCAGGGGAGGTGCCGCTGGGGGAGGCGACGACCAACGCCATGCACCCGGCCATCATCAGCACGAACCCGCCGATCGCGGCGATACCGCACCCCAGCGCGATCTTGCTGCCGGTGGTCAGCCCGCCCCGCGACGGCGGCTGGTTCGGGACCGGCGGGGGCGGCGGGTAGTTGCCGTAGGCCATGACCTGCTCCTCGGTGCTGGGGGTTGAGGTCAGGAACGCTACACACAGGCGGTGACACTCGTCGCGCGGATACGGCGGATCGGGGGTGGCCACCTCAGGCCACCCCCGGACGACAACTCACACCGGGCCGTCGCCGTCCTGGATGATCTCGGCCATCCCCATCCACGAGTTGCCCAGTTCGGTGAAACGCTCCATTTTCGCGAGATCGGTCTCGCCCTCAGCCCAGATCAGCAGGCGCCGCGCGTTCGCCAACGCTTCGATGCGGGTCGCTGCGCGAGTCTCGTCGGCCATCGGGATCACCTCCGCCCTGCGGTGGCGGCGCGGGTGCGCGGCTGCGGCGGCACCCGGCGCGACGGCGCGGGCCGGGAGCGATCCTCCAGATGGGCGAGGAACTCCGCCCACACCTGCCCGCCGGCGCCGCGCAGCTCGGTGGGAACGATGGTCTCGGCGAACTCCGTCTCAGCTGGGCGCATGCCCTCGCCGGCGGCGCGCCGCACCAGATCGGCCAGCTCGCCGGGCGCATCGGCCTGGTAGCCCAGCCCGCGCTTGTACACCCGCGCCTCCAGAGTCCGGCCGCTGTCACGGGTCTCGTTGCGGGCCCGTGTCAACCAGGCGGGCAGCACCACCGGGATGCCGAGCACCCACGCCTCGTAGATCGTGGAGCCGCCGTCGGCGATCACCACGTCGGCGCCCGCGTACTCCTCGAATGTGGCCCGGCAGCCGGGGGAGTGACGCGGGTGCGGCGCGGTGACCACGTCGAACGCGTCCTCGTCGAGGAGGGCGGTCACCTCGTCGCGGTGCCACCACGAGGTGGCGCCCGCGCCGGGCGCGGCCCGGTTGCCCTCGGGCCAGCGCTCGGACCCGCCGCCGTGGGTGGGGGCATACACCACCCGGATGCGGTCATCGCGCTCGGGGCCGGCCACCTGGTGGTTGAGAAGCGGGTCGAGCTTGGGATAGCCCAGGATGTGGAGTTTGCGTTCAGGGAAGCGGGTGCGGCGCAGCACCTCGGCGAACCCCGGCCCCGGCAGCAGCACGTGGCGGAAGAACCGGTACTGCTGGCGGTACCCCTTGTCGGCGAGCCCGTGGCTCACCCCCACCGATTCCCGGTCGTTGCGCTGGGATCCGGGCGCGTAGGCCGAACGGTTGTTGGGGTAGACGTTGACCGCGTCGCGGGCGGGCTGGCGCCCCACCGAATACGGCACCCCCATGGCCTCCAGCGCGTCCCATACGGGCCGGAAGTACCGGTCGAGCTGGCCGCCCGCGACCATGGTGTCCGCCTGCTCGTCCCAGCTGGTGGAGTTCATGCAGAAGTGGATCACCGTCGGCGCCTCCGCTCTTGGGCCTCCACCGCGGACCGCTGCAGCTGGGCCCCGGCCTTCGTGGTGTGCGTGCCGATCGTCTGCTGGGGCTTGTCGCCCTCACGGCGGCGCACGACCTGCCACTTCTGCCCGCGTTTGCGGATGTCGTAGGGCATCACAACCTCCTCAGTCTTTCCAGTGCGGGATGTGGGCGACGTCTGGGCTCCACGGCTGCCGCAGCGCGGAGGCGTTGGCGCCGACGAACCGGTAGGCGTGGCGAGAAGCGGCCGAACTGCGGCCCGGCACCAGGCTGGGGGAGTGGCGGTGATCCACCAACGACGGCCACGGATACCACACCGTGATGCCCTGGCGCTGGAGCCACTGGCCCATGCGGGAGTCGTAGTTCGCGGTCTCGGGATGCTCGTCGCCCCACGCCACCAGGTCGGGGATCAGCCCGGTCGGCATGACCACGCCCACGCCCCAGTAGATCGAGGGCATCGCCAGCCAGGACACGCGCCGGCTGCCGACATGGCGGCGCACCGCCGCCCGGAACCGCTTCACCCGGCCGGTGTAGAGGCACAGCGGCGTCGGCGCGCCCGGCTCAGCGGGTACGTGCCGCAGCGCCCGCTCCACTCCGGCGACCAGATCCCGGCACACCACCGCATCGTCCTGGACGACCAGGTGGTGCGTGGCGGTGGGGGAGTAGGCGAGCATGGCCCGCCGGCCCGTATCCCACCGGTCGCCCCACCGGTCCCAGACCACGTTGGAGGGCCGGTCGAGGCGATCCACCAGCTCAGGGATGAACCGGCTGCGGTCGGGATGCGCCATGATCGCCACCGACACCCGCGGCTTCACCGGGCGCCTCCTGCCGTGTAGTCCCACCGTCCCACCGGAGTCCGGGAGCCCTTGCCCGAGAAGCGCCGCGTCAAGGCGTAGCCCAGCGGGTGCAGGACGCTCGCGATCGCTTCGTGCTCGGGCCGGCCCCACTCTTCGGCGAAGACCACCGGACGGTGCCGGCGGATCGTGGCCCGTGCCCCCGCCAGCATCATCGCCTCCATCCCCTCGATGTCGGCCTTGATCACGTCCACGTCCGGCAGTTGGTAGCTGTCCAGGGTGCGCACGGGCAGGTTCGCACCAGAGCCGATCCACTGCCCGGCGGCCACGTCGGGCTCGGCGCTGGGTTCGGCCGAGGCGTCGGGGTCCAGGCGGCCCTTGCCGACATGGGTCGCGGTGCTGGTGTGGTCGCCCAGCGCCACCGTTTCGATCCGCACCCGTTTCTGGGCGCGGTTCATCCGGACGTGCTCGGCCAGCAGCTCATGGTGCAGCGGCTCGAACGCGACCACGTCCAACCCGCACACCTGGGAAAACCAGAGCGTGTGGTTGCCGATGTTGGCGCCGGCGTCCACCGCCACACCGGTGAAGCGCTGCTGATAGATGTGCTCCAGCAGCGGACGCTCGTAGGGCACACCGCGCCGCATGCAGCGCGAGATCTTGCCGCCGGTGTCGCGCATGCGCACCCGCGCCCCGTGCGCGGTGATCTGCAGTACTGGTCGGGTCATGATGCGTTGTGCCTCTGTTCCAGCGCGTCGGCGGCGGCGAGGCGGTCGCCGGAGAGCTCGGCGAGGTCCCACAACCGGGACAGGCCCGGCTCGGGGGCGGCGATGCCCATGTGCACCACACGCGTCTTGTCGGCGAGGAACGCCTCGATGTTGGCGGTGACCGTGCGGACGTAGGCCCGGGCGGCCGCCAGCCGCTCGGCGTCGGTGCGCGGCGACCGCGCGCGGATGATGCCGGACGCATACGCCGGGGCGATGCCGGCGCGCACCCCGTAGCGCCGGGCGTAGGAGGCGGCCACCTGCTCGGGGTCCCGGGTCAGGTGGACATAGGTGGGCTCGTCGCCGAAGCGTTTACCGAGTTCGCCCAGGAACCAGGAGAGCCGGTTGTCGACCTCCACATGGCCCTCGGGGTAGTCCAGCCGGCCGGGGCCGATCAGGTGGGCGCGGGACTCGTGCCCCACCGTGTGGCTGAGGACGTGCGCCTGCAAGGCGCGAGCGAGCGTCACCGACCCGCACCGGCCGGTGCACAACACGAACACGCGCCTCACCATGTCGCCTCCCCGCGACGGCGCCGCCCGTTGTTCCAGTAGTGCTCCACCCACCCCTGGTCGCCGAACATGTCCTCGGAATCGAGCACGATCACGTCGTCCCGGAACCGCCTCTGGTAGGTGCGGGTCAGGTGCCACGGCCCGATGGATTGAGCGAGAGGGCGGTGCCCGTAGGCGGCGAGCGCGTCCGGCAACTGGTCGACGAGGTCGCCGATGAAGGAATGGTTCGGGGCGGCGGCCATGACGCAGTTCGTGATCGGGTGCTCGCCGCGGATGTGCTGCGGGCTGTAGGCCACCACGCAGCTGCGCTCCTGCAGGAGCGGGTCCAGGCTGCGGCGCGGCACCGTGTCGGTGTCGGCGTAGACCCCGCCCAGCTCCCGCAGGATCTCAAGGCGCACCAGGTCGGCGCGGAAGCGTTTCCAATCGGCCGGGTAGTAGGCGGCGGCCTGGTCGAAGGTGTCCTGGTTGGCCAGCGGCGGCAGCGCGCTGGTGGCCTGCCAGTTGACCACGGTCCAGTCGGGGTGCAGCCGGGCCCACTCCCGGCCGTTGGCGGCGACCTGGTCAGGCATGGGGTCGTCCAGCCAGATGCGGTGGATAAGCCGGGGGATCATGACCACGCGTCCTCCGGTTCGTCCTCGCGGCCGCTGCCGGCCTGCCCCTGCCCGGTGTCGCCGTCGGCCGGCTCCGGCTGCTGCGGGCCCTCATCGGCGGGCGCCGCCTCCTCCTCACCACCGGGATCGTCCTCGACGGCCGGCGTTGCGGGCCGCAGCAGGGCGGGGTCGCGGTGGGCCACCACCAGGCCGCGGCGGCCGGGCCGCCGCGTCCACGGGATCAGCACCGGCTCGTCGTAGGACCACCCGTCGGGGCCGGTGTAGCGCCACCCGGCGGTGTAGCCGGTGCCCAGCACACGCGCTGTCGCGGCCACCACGCCGGGTTCGGCGGCGCCGTGCACGACCACTGCGGCGTCGTCGGCCAGGTGCTCCACCCATGCCTGCAGGTCGGCCGCGACGGCCGCGCCGGTGTGTTCGGCGTCGTGCACCAGCAGCCCGACCGCGGGACCGCGCCACTTGGCTCCTGTCGTGCGGGCATAGCCCCTCTTGACGGTCAGCACCTCCGGGCCGGCGTCGATGCGGTCCATGTGGGATTTGAACGCCTGGTAGGTGGCGGGATGGCTGTAGGTGCCGGAGTAGGGGCTGTAGTGGTCGCGGCGCATCCCCCACGGGTCGACGGCGGTGACGTGGGCCCCGTGGCCCTCCTGCGCCCCGAGGAGCAGCCACCCGGTGGCCCGCCCCCGGTAGACGCCCAGCTCCACGATCGCCTGGCCGGAGGGCACGGAGGCGGCCAGGGCCCGCAGCCGGCGGCACGCCGACAGCTCCGTCTGCCCGGTGTGGCGCTTGCTGCGCGCCCACTCGGTCACCACCCCGGCGTCGATCACGCTCGTCCTCGTCGTCATGGGTTATGCCTCCTCGCTGGTGTCGCCGTCGGTGATGCGATGCCAAGTGCCCCCGGCGGCGTAGGCGCCGCCGTCGCAGCGGCCCTTCGCGTGGCCGGGGAAGACGCCCTCCGCGTCGGCGACGGGCAGGCTGTAGTGCACCGTCTCGTGGAAGAACAAACCGGTCGGGTTGAGGACGCAGAGGTCCACCGTGGTCGCCAGGCCGTCGTAGTGGCCGGCCGCGGTCACCACCGCCGCCCGGCATACGGGCGGGAACCGGCCGTCGGCGGAACCGCGGGCGACATAGTGCACGGTCGCGCCCACGCGCGGCTGCTGGTGCAGGGCCATAGTCACGCCTCCTCGGGGGCCGGCCAGGTGGTGCCGGGCACGCTGCCGGTGTAGGTGCGCTCAGCGCGGACCTGAGCCTGCGGGTAGGTCGCGGCGAGCTCGGCGAGCACGTGGTCGGCGGCCGCCTGCGCGGCGGCGTCGGCGATCTCGCCGCGCCCCCCGGATCCGATCGCGAATTCGAAGGTCAGGTCGAGATAGGGCTCGTCGTCGACCGTGCTGATGGAGTACACGACACTGGTCGCGCCGTCGGGAACAGCCACAACTCCTCCTCAAGGGTTATTGGACACGGGTGTAGAAGCAGCGGGTGCGGGTGGCGCCCCGCAGGACGGTGGCCTCGGCGTGGGCGGCCCACTGGGCCCACTGGAGCACCGCGGACCCCGAGGAGCCGCCGACCTGGATGGACCCGTACTCGTGCGCGGACAGGAAGTCGTTCACACCGGACCCTTCGGCGCGGATCTCGGTGCTGGTGGCGGGGGACCGCATGGTGACCGTGCCGCCGTAGGTCAGGCTGATGCCGGAGTTCGTCTGCACATCCAGGCACGCGATTTGGCGCGGCGCCGTCGTCCCCGTCGGCACCAGCCAGTTCCACCGGATGCCGCCGCCCTCGGTGTCGTTGTTGGTGTTGCGCGCCGAGTAGGTGAGCACCAGGTGGTACCAGTACGTCGCCCCGGACTCCAGCGGGATGACGATCTCGGAGGCCACCAGGTTCGTGGACTCGGCCACCTCCTGGTTCTCCGACGCGACGACCATCTTCATCCGGGAGGCGTTGAGGCGGTCAGCGGTCAGTGTCATGCCGGCGAACCACTGTGGGTAGGGCACGGGGATCTCCTTAGAGTCCGATGACGGGGCTGCGGTCGAGGCTCAGGCCGGTGCCCGCCGGGTGGTCTTTGCTGACGGTGTTGATGGAGCGCTGCACCGTCATCGACTGGGGGGTGACGACCTCCGCCAGCTGGAACCGGAACGAGGGGTTGGTGCCGGTGAACGCCGGGTCGCACACGGCCGAGAACCCGAGCTGGCCGGCGTCGATACGGCCCGCCGAGGAGGGGATGGTGCGGTCGATCATCCAGTGGTGCGGCTCCATGTGGCCTAGATCGAGGCCGGCGCCGAGGTCGGTCTCACCGGACGGGTAGCGCTGGTGCCACACGCGGGCGAGGACGCGGTGCCCGATGATGCGGGTCCGCACCCAGATCCGGGAGTCCACGCCGGCGTTGGCGTCGTAGGCCAGGGGCGGGGCGGTGACGTGGCCCGAGTCGATCTGTGTTTCGCCGCGCGCCACGCTGAGGTTGACGGCGCCCAGGTGGGAGAAGTGCACGCGCAACTGGTAGAAGTCGTCGGCGCCGGTGTGGCGCAGCACCAGCCCGCCGATTTGCGGCCCCCCGGGGCTGATCTGGTTGACGCGGATGCTCCACAGCACCTCGCAGTCGCCGACCGCCACCCCGGGGTCGAGCAGCTGGGTGCGCAGCGTCGTCAGCCCGGCGTTGAGCTGGATGTAGCCGTAGTGGTCGACGGCGTCGACACCGAGGTTGGTGTCCGGCACCGCCGTTTCGGCCCAGGGCGTACCGGACTCGCTGGTGCCCCAGGTGTTGGCGCCGCGGCTGTTCCGGAAAAGGTCCCACGCCGCGGGTTGGGCGTGGGTGACCCGCATGACCTCCCCGCCCGCGCGCACGTCGAAGGGGAACTCGGTGGCGTGGGTGGCGGTGGCGCCGTCGGCGTTGATCCACCGCGACCCGCCGTACTCGTCCTGCACCGTGGCGACCCACACCTGGGTGTCTTCGGCGCCGATGGCCTCCACCAGGGCGGAGCCTGAGGTGTCGGCCCGGTTGGGCCGGTTCGGGCCCGCCTCGGTGCCGTCGGAGAGCACGGCCTCGTCGAGCCAGAGCAGGTCGGTATCGGCCGGGGTGGGGCGCTGGTTGATGTTGACGCGCAGCCGCCACGCGCCTTCGGGGGCGACGCTGGACCCCTGCAGGTAGGTCCACTCCTCCACCGGAGTCGGGGTGGCGAGCAGGATGAACGGGAACCCGAGGTAGGTGCCGTCGACGTCGAACCACTCGATGCTCATGTCCACGTCGTGGCCGGTGGTCGAATACGCCCAGACGCCGAAGTGGTACTCGGTGCCGGCGTGCACCCGCGGGGAGTTCTCCCACCGGGTGCGGACACGCGCCACCTCCGAGGTGCCGTCGGGCACCTGCACCAGCGACCCCGACCCGCGGTAGGCCCGCACCCGCGAGTGGTAGATCGTGGACCCGGTGGACTCCCACCCGTAGGCGTAGACCTCGAAGGAGTGCTCGGAGTTGAGCACCAGCTCCCCGGAGGTTTCAGCGACCTCGCTGATCGCCGCGGGGGAGGCGTTGTACTCCAGGTGCCACTCGTGGGTGGTGATGGTCTCGTCGTAACCCTCCACGGCCGCGGTGATCGCCTCGGGCGGCAACCACGGCGGCGGGTTGGTGATGTGGATCTGGTCGCCGGCGTCCACCCCCGCCAACGCGTCGCGCAGGTCGACCATGCGGCGGTTGGTGAGGTTGGAGTGCAGCTGCGGATACCGCGCCTGGTCCACGGTGCCCTTGTGGACCCGCCACCCCGCCTGGTCGGCCAGCTGGTCGTCGGAGTAGACGTTGACGGTGACCGAGTCGGAGTAGCGCCCCACCCCGGCGGGGGGTTCGGCTGTGCCCAGCGGCCCGGTGGTCTGCTCCACCCGGTGTTCGCCGCCGTCGCTGCGTTCGGCGGTGACGTCGTTGGACAGCTGCTGGTCGTCATCGACCGGCGACAGCGGCTCGAACGTCTGCCCCGCGGCGTAGTCCAGGGCGACGACGTGGGGTGCGACGTGGGCGTAGCCGGTGTAGGTGCGCCACACGGTGTCGCCGATGTAGCCGGTGGCGTGCAGCGCGATGGTGTGGCCCGAGTCCACGATGCGCAGGGTGCCGTACCGGTCGCGGCCGGTGGACTGGCCCTGGTCGTACTGGCCCTCCGGCAGCGCGGCGTGGGCCGCGTCCAACGACCCCAGCATGAACAGCGGAAATCCGCCCCACGGGTTGTTCGGACCGCTGGAGATGGACAGGGCGTGCTTGTCGGCCTGCAGCATCACCATCCGCTCCAGCCACCCGGTGTCGCCCAGCAGCTCCACCAGCTCCTGGCGGTCACGCCGGAACATGCGGAAGGAGTCGCGGGAGTAGTCGGCGCCGGAGTAGGCGATGCCGGCGTCGCGGGTGTGGCCCTGGTCGGACAGCCACAGCGACGGCATCACCAGCACCAGCGCCTTGGCGGAGGAGTTCCGCAGCACCTGCTCCATCCAGATCTTCTGCGGCACCCCCAGCATCGTTTTCGGCGAGCCGGGGTCGGTGTCGAGCACGCTGTTGGGGTCGCGGGCCCACCGCACATCGCACGCGAGGAACTGGACTCGGCCGATCTGCCACGCCTGGGCGATCGGCGCGTTCGTCGCTGACGCCCCGCCCACGGCCAGGGGGTAGTGCGGCACGATCTCGCGGTATACCTCGGCCGCGGCCTGCCGCCCGAGGTGTGTGGAATCGGAGTTGTTGGGGCCGTAGTCGTGGTCGTCCCACACATAGGCCATGCCCACGTCGCGGAAGAAGCGGCCTTGGCGCGCCTGCGCGCCGAGGGTGCCGTTGTAGGTCAGCAGGTCGGCGAACGCGTCCCGGTACAGGGCGTGGTCGTTGACGGCGATGTTGCGGTAGTGGGCGTCGCCCAGGTGCACGAACTGCACCCACTCCTCGGCCAGCGCCCGGTCCCGCATGGTGTCGAACACCGGGTGGTTGGAGACGCCGTCGACGATGTGGGAGTCGTCGCCGTTGCCGGTCAGGCCGGCGTCTCCGGCCGCCCCCACGACGAACGACGCCGGTTCCCCCACCAGGGGGTGGGTGCGGAACGTCCCCGAGAACGCGGTGTCGAGGACACTGTCGTCCTCCACGGCGTAGTAGTAACGCGTATCGGTCGCCAACCCGGTGGCCTCGATCGAGACCACCCCCTCGGCGGTGGGCGCCACCGGCCCGAAGAACAGCGGGCTGGCCAAGCCCGGATCGGTCGAGACGGCCAGCCGCGTGCTGGACCCGGTGACCTTGCCCCGCACCCAGATACTCGTGTCGGTGCCGGCCCCGGCCCACACCCACTCCACACTCACTGACGTCCTCCTTGGTTGTAGCGGGACCGGGTGGTCCGATAAATCAGCGCGATGTCGGACCGCGACTCGTAGAGCACCCCGTCGTCGACCTGCTCTGCCTCGCGCATCACCGCCAGGGGCGCCTCGGTGCGCTGGGGCCCCATCGGCGGGGTCAGCTCCAAATCACCCACCGCCTCGAACGCCAGGCCCTGCTCGGCGGCGACGCGGGCGATACGCACCCCCGCCGGTTCGCCGGTGTGCCCATACATCGCCTGCGTGACCTCTTGGGCCGAGGGCGGGGCGGGCACCGCCTGCTCGTCCCACACGGTGATGTGGCCGATGGAGGCGTGCGCGCCCTCCGGCGCGGCCGGTTCCCGCAGGTTCCACCAGTACTGGGCCGAACCGGGCGGCTCCGGCGCCGCAAACCCCGACGTGGTGCCGTCCAGCAGCAGCTCCCCGTCGACCCACAGGCCCCAGTCGGATTCGCCTGCCCCGTTGTCGGCGACACGCAGCCGCACGTGCCGCAGCTGGTCGGTGAAGAACCGGGCGTCGTCGGAGACACCGAGGTGGGTGAACCCGGGCACGGCGGCGTCCTCGGGCACCAGCCGCACCCACACCCGCATGTCGGGCGCCTCCTGGTCGAACCGGACCCGCCACTCCTGGCGGGTGCCGGCGCCGTCGGGCCGGGTCATGACGACGAGGCGGTCCTGCCCGCCGACGCCGGCGCGCACCATGTCCACCGACCAGTCGGTGGAGGCGTCCTGGGAGGACACCCGCCCGGAGATGCGGCCCAGGTCCCGGTGGGTGCGGGCGACCGGTTCCAGCCAGGCGGCGAGGCTGCCTTCGCGCCAGTCGAGGCGGGCCTGGGTGCCCATCTGCCCTGGGGGCGCGTCGACGACCACCGCCATGTCGTAGGGGCCGGCGTCCGGGCTCGCCACGAGAGCGGTGGCGCCGTCGGTCAGCGGCCAGTACGCCACCGGGGAGCGGGCGTTGATGAATCGCCGCAGGGCGGACTGTTCGGGGGCGGTGCCCTGGCCGAGCCGCCGCAACACCCCGGAGGCTTTCAGCGGCACCCACACGTCGTTGTCGGAAACGTCCCAGGAGACGGGCCATTCGGCGACTTCGCCGGTGAACCGCGGGATGGTGGTCCCGTCGACGACGATGGACACCCTGATGGGGGTGTTGCGGCCGATCAGCCCGAAATAGGGAGAGCCAGGGTTGCGGGGGGAGAACCGGCCGCCGCGGTTGTTGATCGTCAGGGAGCACGAGGACGCGTCGGCGGTGTCGGTCTCATCGGCGCGGCCGCGGCTGATCTCCACCGGTTCGGTGTCGCGCACATCCGCGCTGATATCGACCCAGCCGCCGTCGATGACCAGCTCGGTGCGGATCGTCAGGGGGAACGTCGGCGGCGGGGCGGGTGCCGGTGTCGGCTTCAGCAGCACCGCGATGGTCGACATGAGCCCGACCGTGCCGGCGGTGACGGTGTAGCCGGTGGTGGGGCCCTCGCGGGTGATCTGGCGGGTGCCGGTGATCCACCCGCGGTCCATGTGCTCCACCACCTCCAATCCCGCCGGGGAGAACGCCTTGGTGGTGTCGTCCCAGTGGAATCCGCCGACCACGAGGAGGTCGCCGCGCTGGGCGGGCAGGGACGGCACGTCGAGCTGGGCGGCGTCCTGGTCGCCGGTGACCGCGGTGGCGTGGGTGCGGATGGCCGCGACGCCGCGCAGCGCGATGATGTGCAGGAAATGCCAGTGGTCCCCGGCCCAGGTCACGGTGACCTGGTCGGGGTCGTCGGCCTGGTCCTGGCGGGTGAAAAGCCAGGTGTAGGCTTGGGCGCCCTCGTTGATCAGCTCCTCGTTGACCACCGCCCACCCGGTCGGGAACTGAACGATTTCGACTTCGTCGTTGGCGCTGGCGAACATCAGCAGCCGGTCGCCGGCCTGGGTGGCGGGCGGCACATCGGCGGTCACTTCGGCGACGAAGCCGCCGGCGACGGTGGAGCCGATGATCTCGATCATGCGTTGGCCCCCTTGCCGAATGCGATCTGAACGTTGCCGCCGCCCTCGATGCGGGTGATCTTGCGGATGCGGCGCCGCAGTTCGGCGTCGCCGCCTTCGAGGTCGATGACGATGCGGATGGGTTCGGCGCCGACGGGTTCGGGGGCGCCGGTGCCGTTGTAGGCCAGCGAGTACCCGACGGGGAGGTAGCCGCCCGTGTCGTAGGTCGCCGAGGGCAGGATCTGGCGCAGCGCCGCAATGTGGTCGGCCGGCTGCCCCTCCCAGCCTTTGTCCTGCATCACGAAGTCGGCCGGGTCGATGAGTCCGCCCATGGCGTAGCCCGGCCAGTCGGGCCGGAAGATCGCCCCGCCGGAGCGGGTGGAGCGGCGGACGTTGTTGCCTTCGTTGCCGCCGATCCGGTACCGCTCGGGGTCGTTAACGGTGTTAACGTGCGACGTGCCGTAGACGGCGACGTCGCCGGGTTTCTTCTGCGACTCGGAGACGCGCCGCATCCCGGAGGTGTAGTAGTCACCGGTCCAGGCGGTACGCGAGGCGCCCTTCAGCGCGCTGCTGTTCTTGGTCTTGTCGAACAGCCAGCTCACGTACATCGCGCACCACGGCGACCCTGCCATGCCGTACCAGTCCGTGATGGCGTTGCGGTTCGACCCGGGCGGGTTCTCGGGGAAGCGGCCCACGGTGCGCTGCGCCAGCTCGACGACGGCCTTGGCGCCCTTGCCGATCTCCAGGTCCTCGCGGTGCGCCTTGATCTGCGCGCTGATGGCCCGGTTCCAGTGGCGGACGTCGTGGAAGCCCTGCCCGTGCAGGTCGTTGCCGGTGCCGTACCGGTTCGCGGTCGCGGCGGCCATCCCGTTCAGCGCACGGTTTCCGGCGGCGACCACACCGCCCCGGTTGTCCCAGGAGTCCTTGCCCAGCTCCCGGAACCGGTTGGCGAGCCCGACGACACCACCGCTCGCGAATCCTTCCAGCAGGAGTTTCCCGGCGTCGCCGCCCAGCCGGTTCGCGGAGTCGATGAACGACCGGCCGCCGAGGCTGGTGGTGGCCTGCGGGGTGAGGACCCCTTCGCCGTCGCGCACGGCGGCGAGCCGGTTGTCCTTGGAGGAGTACCCGGCCAACTTCCCGCCGCCGGTCAGGTCGACCATGCCGCCCTGGTCGAAGCCGGGCACCTTGCCCATCGTGGACAGGCCCGGCACCTTGCGGGCGATGGTGTTCCACACGCCCCGCAACCCTTTGTTCACGACCGGGTCGATGACGTACCGGACCGGGGCGGCGGCGGCCTGGCGCAGCCGCCCCCAGGACGCGTGGACCCCCACCACGGTCGCCCGGAAATTCTGCAGGACGCCCTTGCGCATGTGGGTCGTCGCATCCAGCAGCATCGACACCAGCGACCGCGACCCCGACTGCAGCGCCCGCACCATCGCGAAGAAGCTCTTGGTCGAGTCGGCGGCCATGTCGTCGAACGCGCCTGTGAACCCGCGCGCGAGCACGGCCGCCAGCCGCAGGCTCTGGGTGACCAGCTGCCCGATCGAGCCCAGGATGGTGGCGGCCAGCGCCCGGACGAGCGCGGTCGAGCCCTTGCGCAGCGCCACCAGCGTCAGCAGCACCGAGGACCGCAGCACCGCGACCTGGGTGGTCATCGCCGCGGCCATCAGCCGGGTCTGCTCGATGGCCTTCGTGTTCATCCCGGTGACCTGGTCACCCACCCCGGAGGGCAGCTTCTTGGTCTCCCCGATGATCTCGGAGACCATGTCCGGGATGATCGAGTTGCCGACCAGCTCGTCGTAGAGGCCGCGCGCCTTATCCAGCGCCTTGTCCTTCATCTCGCCGAACTTCTCGCCGACGACGGTGACCATCTCCGTCAGCTGGCCGATGACGACCTGGACGATGGCGATGAACATGGTCCGGACGATGTTGAGCAGCTGTCGGCCCGCCTCCACCGCGGACTGAGCCAGCGCCCCCATGGCCTTGCCGTAGGCGCGGAGCAGAGCCAGCCCGACCTGGGCGACCATGCCGGGCACGGCCTTGGCCAGCTCGAACAGGACGGTGCCCAGCGCGCCGATGAGCCGCGGCCCCCAGTCCTCCTCGACGTGGGTGGCCAGCTTGCCTGGGGCGTCCTCCTCCTTGAGGCCCTTCACCGTTTTGTCGGGAACGCCGGTAGCCCAGTCGACGAACTTCTTGGTGAGCTTGGTCAGCTTCTCCGGCAATCCCTCGGCGAAGCCCTCGATCCAGGCCACGAATTTGTCGGTCCAGGACTGCAGCCGTATGGGCAGGGTGTCGGCGAAGCCCTGGATCCAGGTGGTGATCTTGCGGGTCCAGGAGTCGAGCTTGGCGGGCAGGTCGGCGGCGAAGTCCTCGACCCAGTAGGTGAGCTTCCACCCCCAGGAGTCGAACTTGGCCTTCGTCTTCTCCCAGAGGCCGCCGGCCCAGTCGCCCAGCTTCTGCGTCCACGACGCCAGCCGGCCCGGCATTTTCGCGGCCTCGTCGACGAACCAGCCCCCCAGGGACCGGCCGACCCCGGACAGCTTCGTGCGCACCGTCTCCGACAGGCCGCCCGCCCAGTCGGTGAACGCGACCGTCCACGTGGGCAGGTTGTCCTTGATGTCGGATGGGACGCCGCGGATCCAGCCGATGAGGTCGTCGCGCAGCTCGCCGAGCTTGGTGTGCCACTGGTCGAGCAGGTCGCCGTACCACTCCAGGAACGCGGGGATCCACTCGGTGGCCAGCGCGTCGGCGATCTCGGGGGCGGCGTCGGCCAACCAGCTCGACACCGAGCCCGGCAGTTGCCAGAACCACAGCTTCAGGGCCTGCCAGATGAGCTTGCCCGCCGTGGAGAACAACGCGACGAGGTAGTCCGCGCCGCCCTTGGCGGCCTCCTTTGCGCCGTCCCAGGCTTTGGACCAGTCGCCCTCGATGAGGCCGGTGACCAGGTCGATCGCGCCGCGCAACTGGCGGATGATGGCGCCGCCCCAGTCGGCGGCGAAGTCCTTGGCGAGTTCGATCTTGTCGGCGGCCTGCTCCCACACCCACGACCAGCGGCCCTCGAACGCTTCGGCGCCCTTGCGCAGCTCGTTCAGCCACCCGACGATCCGCTCGATGTGGGGTTCGGTGGCGTCGCGCAGTTCGCGCCACCCGTCCACCAGGACGGGCCACAGGTCCGAGCGGAACCAGTCGGCGACGGCCCCCGCGGCGTCGCCGACCTTCTCCCAGACCCCGGTGACGATCTCCCGGAAAGTTTCGGAGCGTTTCCAGGCGAGGGCGAGGGCGGCGGCCAAAGCGGCCAGCGCGCCGATGATCAGCCCGATGGGGGAGAGCACCACCCCCAGGGCGGCGGTGACCCCGGCGATGATCGCCTTGCCCGCCAGTAGCGCCGCGACTACGACGGTGATGGCGCCGGCGAGCATCCCCACCACTTCCAGCACCGGTTTGATGGCGGCCTCGTGCTCCTCAAGGAACCCGGTGACGCCGCGCACGGCGCCGGAGAACATGTCGACCAAAGCGGTGGCGCCATCCAGGACACCCATGTCGCCGATCGCGAGGAACAGGCCCTCCATGGCGGAGGTGGCGCCTTTCAGAGCCCCCTGCAGCCCGGACATCTTGATGTCGGCCATCCGCTTGGCCGCACCCTCGGAATCGCGCAGCTTGCCGGTGAAGCTGTCGAGTTCGTCGCCGCCCTGGCGCAGCAGCGCGATCATCGCCGGCCCGGACTCGACCCCGAACAGGTTCATCATGTCGGCGGTGCCGGCGCCGGCCGCCTCCAGGTCGCGCATGATGTCGGCCATCGGCCGCAGGTCACCGTTGGCCTTGGTGACCGTGACCCCGAGCGCGTCCAGCGTTTCCTGCACTTTGGCGGTGGGGCGGATGAGGTAGGACAGGGCGCCCCGCAGCGCGGTGCCCGCGTTCTCGCCCTTGATGCCGGCGTTGGCGAAGGTTCCCATCACGGCCGCGGTTTCCTCCAACGACATTCCCGCGCTGGAGGCGATGGGGCCGACGTATTTGAACCCGTAGCCCAGCTCCTCGACGTTGGTGTTCGCGTTGCTCGCGGTGGAGGCCAGCACGTCGTTGAGGCGGCCGAGCTGGGACACCTCCAGTCCCATCCCGGAGAGGATGTTGGTGGAGATGTCGGCGGCGCGCGCCAGCTCCATCCCGCTCGCGGCGGCCAGATCGAGGGTGCCGGGCAGCGCCTCCATCGACTCGTGCGCCGACAAACCGGCCTGCGAAAGGAACCCGAGGGCGTTGGCGGCCTCGGTCGCCGAGAACATCGTCGTCGACCCCAGCTCGCGGGCCAGGTCCGACATGGCCTGGAACTCCTGCCCCGTCGCCCCCGAGATCGCCTTCACGTTGTTCATGGCGGCTTCGAAGTCCTTCGAGGCGGTCAACACGCTGGCGCCCATGGCGGCGGCCGCGGTTCCGGCGAGCATCGGCAGCCCGCCGAACGCCCCGGCGAGCCCGGCCAGCCCCATCGTCATGCCGCCGGTGAACGACGCGCCGCCGGCGCGGCCCAGCCCGCCCAGCGGGGCGGTGGCCTGCTGGGTGCCGCTGCCCAACCCTTGGCCGATGCCGGCGGCCGCCAACTCCCCGCTGTTGATGAACCGGCCGCGGGAGTCGCGGATGCGGCCGTCGGCGCCCCGCACCCACCCGCGCGCAGCCAGGTCGCCGCCCCGGCTGAACGCCTGGGAGGTGTCGCCCATGGCCTGCGCGGCGGTCGTGCGCATTGTCTGGGCGACGCCGGAGGACACCGCCTCGTCCATGCCGGACACGAATGAGGACCCGGTGGCGGTGCCGGCCTTGATGAACCGGCCCTTGGAGTCGCGGATCCGCCGGGCTGAGCGCTCGGTGGTCTGCTCGACGCCGCGGGTGGTCTCCTTCTCGAACGCGGCGGTGAACCCGCCGCCCGAGGACCGTCCGGCGCGGGTCGCGGACTGCTCCACCTGGTGCAGCGTCCTGCGGGTCTGGCGGGTCAGCCGACGCATGTCGCGGTCGAACGCCTTGACGTCGGCATCCAGCACGACCGTCAGCTCTTCGAGCGTCGACACCCCGCCCCCTTTCTCAGTCGCTTTTGCCGCCGAACTTCTCGGTCAGGGCCTTCAGCAGGCTCTTCTGCTGCTCGGGCGTCTGGCGCTTGTCGGACCCGGCGCGCTTGCCCCACTTCGGGATGAAGTCCTCCGCGGTGAGCCTCTTCCTGCGTTTCCCTTTCTTCTCTTGGGTGAGCATGGTGGTGACCCGCTCGGCGACAATCCCGGTGAGGATGTCGTCGCGTGACCGGTCCAACGGGCCCTCCAATTGTTGGAAGGCAGCCCATGAGGTCAGTTCACGCGCCGGCATCTCCTGAAGAAGGGCCTTGTGGGTGTATCCCAGGGACGCGGCTAGTCGGTATCGAAATCGCTTCCCTGGGTCACGTCGAAATCCTCGATCTCCTCCTCGACCGCGCCGGGCGCGAGCCCGGAAAGCCGGAAAGCTGCGTCGCGGATGCGAAGGATGGGCTTGGACGACTTCGAGCCGAGCGTCTTGACGTCGGACTCGCTGAACACCGGGTCGCTGGAGTGCTCGGAGCCGACGCACCAGATCACGGTCTTCAGCGCGATTTGGCCGATGCGTTCGTAGCCGCGGCCGGTCTGGTTGACCTCCAGCATCGTGGACTCCACCCGGGAGCGCTGGGAGGCGCTCATCGGGTAGACACGCACCCACGCGTCCTCGGTGGCGCCCTTCTTGCGCCACTCGTTGACCTTCACATCCTCGAAGTCGTCCTCTTCGGCTTCCAGGATCTCTTCACGGCCGAGAAACGCCACTTTACGATGCCTCCTCGAAATACGGTTTTCCACTGATTTTGAACGTGAAGCTGCAGGACATGGCGTCCTCGAAGGGGAATTCCATGCCCATGTTCGTGAGGAACCCGGAGAAGTTCCAGATTCCGCCGGGGGTTTCCGGAAGGACGATGCGGTAGTTGCGGGTGAGCGCGTCCTCGAAGTCGTCCTGCAGCGGGTTGTGGATATTCGGGTCGTAACGCACCTCGAACGACACTTCGCCGCCGTCCTTGAGGCCGCCGACGAATTCGCGGTAGCCGTTGGGGGACTGGTGGGAGGTGGTCTCGATGGTCTCCCGCTCCTGCTCGGGGCCACTGATGTCGGTGGCTTCACCGACCATGTCGAACGATTCGGGGTCGCCGCCGTCACCCCGCTCGAACCGGGTGCCGAACGCGTTGTATCCAGCCACTTTGTGGACCTCCATCACGGATCGTGTGTGGACGTCCCAGGTGGGGCGGGCCCCCTCCCAGACCTGGGAGCAGGGAGGGAGACCCTTCCTCCGGTGATCAGCCGAAGGTGCTTGTCGGGCCGCCTAGGGCGGCTGCTGCTCGGTGTGCACCACCAGCTCCAGCGGCACGTGCCGGACCAGGGGGTCGGGGTCGCGCATCGGCTGGGCGGTGGCCAGCCGTACGGACCGCACCCGGTGGCCGGCGACCACCAGGTGGCGCTCCTGGTGGTCGAACAACCGAACCAGGTCGCCCGTGATGCGGTTGGCCTCGGCGAAACCGCCGCGGCCGCGGGTCCACACGTGCAGCGTCTGGCGCACCCGCCGCCCGAATCTCCCGTGCACGTTGTCGGGCGACTCGAACGCCTCGCCGACCGTGACATAGGGGTGGGGCTGGTCCTCGGGGACGTAGTCCCACACCGCCACGTCGAGGTGTTCCTCGCACCGGGCGACGATCGCGACCTGCAGCGGCCCCAGCGCGGATTCGGCGACGGGGGTCTCCTGGAAGCTCACCAGCGCGACCTCCTCGACCCGCGGCGCCGGTCCATCTCCTCACGCACATGCATCCGCACCCGCTCGGGGAACAGCCGGCGTTCGGCCTCAGCGACCGGGCGGATGTAGGGCTGGGCCGGCATCCGCGACGTGCCGAACTCCTGGAAGATCGCGTAGTCGATCCAGTCGCCCGGCCCCGCCCTGGCGGTCAGCCCGTCGTTGACCAGCTCGTAGTCGATGGAGTCGCGCAGCGCCCCGGTGCGCACCGGCGCAAGGTTGCGCATCCCCGTGCGCATGGCCTTGCCGGAGGCCTCCACCGCGGTGCGGGTGCCGCGCTTGACCGCCGGCCGCAGCTGCTTCAGCCGGTCGGTCAGCTTGTCGGCGCCGCGGATCTCGACACTCACCCGCCCCGGCATCTACGACACCTCCTCGACGGTGGGTTCGGGCTGGTGCACCTCGACGTCCAACCGCAGGTAGGCGTCCTCCTCGGAGGGGCGCAGGCGCGCGACGACGCGCCGCACCACCCCGGTCACCGGGTCCTCCAGCTCATCGCCGCGGCGCACGTCCTCGTCCGCCTCCACATACACCGGCTGGGTCAGCTCGGCCTGGCCCTGCTGCGGACCGACCGCGGTGCGCGCCAGCGCCCGCTCCTGCGCGGAGGGCTGGGAGGGGCGCACGTCGACCTTTCCCAGGTGGACGCGGTCCTCGGACAGCCCGCCGGAAGGGGTGCGGACGGTCTCGACCCGGTAGTGGTCGAGGGTGAGGTCGAGCAGGTGCGCCACCATGTCAGCCCCCCGGGTGTTCGGCCTTGTAGGCGGCGATGATGTCCTCAGGCAGGGTGCCGCGCGCGGGAACGTTCTCGTAGCCCTGGCCCTTGGCCCAGGCGCGCACCTCGGCCTGCGACGGTTCGGCCCGCTCCGGGGTGGCCTTCGCCGGCTGGTCGCCGACGGACTGGGCGTCGCTCTTGCCCACCGGGCCCTGCGGGCCGCCATCGTCGGTGGTGCCCTTGTCCCGGTCGGAGGCGTCGTGGTCGCGTTCCCACTTCGCGCGCTCGTTCTCCAGCTTCTGGTCGTATTCGGCACGCACTTGGGCTTCGATGCGGCGGCGCTCCTCTTCGCGCCGCTCGTGCTCGCGCTGCAGCTCGGTGCGGCGTGTGATCGCCTTGGTGGTGGTGCGCCACCGCCGCGACGACCGCATCGCCTTCAGCAGCCGCTCCCGGCGAGAGGCATCCCGCCGGGCCATGGCCTTGGCGTTGGAAGTGGGGTAGACGGCGTCGGGCGGTGCGATGTCCTCGGGCTCGTCGTATTCAACGACCCGGCCGGTGCGGACGTTTTCGAAGCGGACGCTCATGGTCAATCTCCCAGGTGAAGTCGGTACGGGGCGGCTGCGGCCTCATCGAGGAGCCGTTGGGGCATGTCGCCGGCCAGCGGCACGCTGCGGATGTCCTTCAGGCCCACAGCCGCTCGGATCGCAGACATTTCCTCGTCGGTGGCGTAGACGGGCCGCATCCCCTGGCCCTGCCAGTCACCGATGCGTTCGGAGGACAGGCCGCGGGGGTTGGTGGTGCCGCGCAGGACCATCGCGTGCACGATCAGGCGCACCTCGGCTGCGGCGGCCGAGGTGGACGTGTGGTCGACGTCGTCCAGCTCGCCTTCGGCGATGCGGCGCACCTCTGCCGAGACCGCCGCGATGACGGCCTCGGCTTGGGCACGCTTGTGCTCGGGCAGGGGGCGGGCCCGACCCAGCAGGGTCTCGTGCTGGGTCAGGCTCAGCAGCGCCTCAGCCACGTCCGCCCCCTTCTCCGCGTGGCTGGCGGGGGCGGGTCAGGACTCGTCCTCGACGCCGAGCACCACGACCCGGTCGGCGTCGACGAGTTCGGCGCCGGCGTAGATCGACAGGAGCGACAGGGTGGCGGCGGTGGAGCTGTCGACCATGAACACGTGGCGCAGCGACAAGCCCTCTTCGGACAGGACCGCGGAGTCGATGGTGCCGGGGATGGGCTGGGGCACCATCGTCGAGAATGCGAACGCCGACGAGTGGTAGGCCAGGGCCCGCATACCGGTCAGCCGGGGGTTCTTCACGACGATGAACCCGCGGTACTCGCCGAGGATTCCCCTGCGCAGGGCTTCGGTCGCGACCTCGCCCTGAAAGTCGGTGAGGGTGACACCGTCGGGGCTGGTGAGGCGGGCGGCGAACCTCGGGGAGACGCCGAGATAGCGGCCCTCCATGGGGTTCTCGGCCTCGTCGAGGGTCGCGTTGGCGTCGGCGATGATGTTGTCGAAGTTGCTGCCGTCGGGCAGCGCTTCGGTGTCCAGCGCCATCGAGTTCATGACGTCGGCGAGCTGACCTTCGGCGCCGGACACGACCGCGCGGACCTGGTTGCGGGTGACCTGCCGACCGAAATCGACGATGTCGAGGCTGCGCTGGTGCTCGGTGACGCGGGCACCGTCGTAAAGGTGCTCGATGTCGAAGGGGACCTCGGTCTCCTCGACCTCGTCGTAGGTCAGGGTGCCGCCGCGCGGCTGCACCCGGGCCTCGCGCGGGACCGGAACGGGGATCGTGGTCTCGCCGCCGGTGGTCGGAGCCAGGTCGCCCGAGGGCACCTGGGACACGGTCTGCGTCAGCGACAGCTGCGCCGACAACAAGTCGACCGCCAGCGTGCTGATGCTCTGGGAAGTCACGAACGCCACAAGGGCTCCTCGGGGTCTCTTCCCCGGAGCCCGCGGCGCCTACTTCTTGGTGCGCCTGCCGGTGTCGGTCACCGCCGCCAGGATGTCCTCGCGCGATCGGCCATCGCCGGCGTCGGCGTTGGAGGAGCCGCCACGCACAGGGGCGGGCTTCTTCTCCTTGGGCTTAGGTGCCGGGCCCGGGGTCTTCTTGGTCTGATCGAGACCGAAGAGCGCGATGACCTCGTCGGCGTCGGCTTCCAGCTCCTCGCGGCTGCTGCCCCGCAGGCGGCCGGCCTGCTCGACGCTGAGCCCTTTGGCCTTGGCGACGTCGGCGACGGTCCGCTCCCGAGCTGCCTGCTCGTGATCGGCCTTGATGCGGGCGATCTCGTCGGCCAGCTGCTGGAGGCGGTCCTCCTGAGTGGGCTCCTGGCTGGACCCGGTGTCGCCCTGCTGGCCGCCGCCGGCGGTCTGCTGAGCGGACGGTGTGCGGCTGCTGCCCGTTTCGGGCTCGCTCGACGTGCCTTTAACCGCGGCCTTGTACTTCGCCTCCTGCGAGCGGGCGAGATTCCGGTACTTCTCGATCTCCGCGTCGCGCTTGGCGATCTCGGCCTGCCAGTAGGCGTCGCCGCCGTCATCCTGGTCATCGCCCTGGCTGGGCCCAGACCCGGTTCCGGTGTCCTCGCCAGACCCTGCCTCGCCGGTGCCGGTCTCCTCGGTCGCCGTTTCGGCTCCCTCGGTGGCCTCGGTCTCGGTGGTCTCGCTCTCGGTCTCAGTTGTCTCGTCAGCCACGTGCGTCCCGTTTCGGGTCCGGCGCCCTGCCGTTTCGGAAGGGCGGTGTCTGCCTGCCGGGTCGAACACCGTTTCGGTGATCAGCCCTCTGACAGGGATGATAGCTGAAAGACATGGATCAACCGCAACCCATACCCTGAACGCATAGATCATCTGGGGGCCGCCATGGGGATGAGTCCGAGCGAAACCGAGGAAAAGGCGAGCGAACTGTTCGAACTCCGGCAGTCGGAGCGCCGGGATCTTGACCGCAAGCGCGCCTACCTTCGGGGCGACCCTGAGCTGACGTGGCTGCCAGCCAACACCCCTCGTGAGCTGCAGGCGCTGGCGCGCATGAGCCGGGTCAACCTGTGCGAACTCGCGGTGAAGGCCACCTCGCAGCAGATGTTCGTGGACGGCTATACCTCCGAGAACAAGGCCGGCGCCAGTCAGGTGTGGCGGCAGTGGCAGTCCAACCGGTGGGACCGCAAACAGATCGGCGTCAACCGGGCGATCGGCGGCTACGGCGTCGCCTACGGCATTGCGCTGCCCTCGGACAGCAGCGACACCGCGGTGATGCGGGCGCTGTCACCTCGGCAGATAACCGTGGCCTATGGGGACGACGACGACTGGCCCGACTATGGGCTGGAGATGCGGCCCGACAAGACGTGGCGCCTCGTGGACGAGGAGAACGTCTACAAGATGCGGCGCACCACCCGCGGCCGCCGCTCCTCCGACGGCAAACGTTCCATCACCTTCGAGTACGTGGAGGAGACGCCGCACGAGCAAGACGTGTGCCCGGTGGTGCGCTACCTCGCCGAGGAGGACCTCGACGACCCCGTGCGCGGCGACGTCGAGGCCGTCATGCCGCTGCAGGACCAGATCAATCTGATCACCTTCCACCTTCTGGTGGCCGAGCACTACGGCGCCCACGGCCGCAAGATCTTCATCGGCCAGATGGTCGAGCAGCTGGAGGAGCAGCTGCGCGCCTCCGCGTCCTCCAGCCTGACGGTGCGCGCGAAGCCCAGCGACTTCGACGTCAAAGAGGTGTCCCAGGTCCAGCTGGACGGGTTCATCGACTCTCGGGAGTCGGCGGTGCGTTACATGTCGGCGCTCTCCCAGACCCCCACCCACGAACTGCTGGGCAACCTCGCCAACATCAGCGCGGAGGCGCTGGTGGAGTCCAAGGAGTCCAACGCCCGCAAGGTTCGTGAACGCCAGATCATCGTGGGCGAGGGGCACGAGCAGCTGCTGGGTCAGGCCGGCCGCCTCGTGGGTGTCGAGGTCGACCCGGGGGCGCGGGTGCGGTGGAAGCCGACCCTGGACCAGCGCGCGATGCGGTTCGTGGAACTGCTGGGCACCATCGCCGGAAAGCTCGGAGTGCCCAAGAAGGCGCTATGGCACGAGCTGCCGTTCAGCGACGACACCATCAAGGAGTGGGAGGAGATGGCCGAGGAGCAGGCCGCGGCCGCGCCGCCCCCGCCGCAGCGCGAGCAGCAGGACCAGCCCGAGGGCGACCAGCGCAACAACCTGGCAGCGGTCTGACCTCAACCGGGATGGACCTTGGCGGCGATACTCCGCCGCATCCTTCGGAGCCACCCCTCCTTTTCCGGCACGGCCGGCGCATCCGGTCGGCCGGGCCGCTGCCACGCTCTGAGACTCGACCGGTCAAGGTACGGCGGTTCCTTATCGACAGGGGGCGGGCTGTCGTGCAGCACGGATTCGACGGTTTCCCGAACATGTTCGAGCCATTGAGTGACGTCGGCGCGAACGCGCGCGAGCATATCCGGTTCGGCGTCTACCTCGTCGCCGAACTCGTCCTCGGTAGTCGGCATCGGCATCCGCGAGTACCTGTCGAGAAGGTCCTCAAGCAGTTGAAGCCGCCGACGGATCTCCGGCGTGAGGACGCGGGGCATCACGACTTCGCGGATGTGGCGGCGCTCGGCGTTGGCTTGGTCGCCTCGACCGGTCGCTAACTGGCGGTGCTTGGTGCGGAGTTCGGGGATGCCCTCCTTGACGGACCTCAGGGAGGCCAGCAGATCCACCAGAGCATCGGCCTCGCGCTGGCTGCGTGAGGTTGCCGCCTGCGCCGTCCGCTCTGCCTCCGCCTTCTCGCGCTCAGCTTTCAGCATCCAGCGTGTCTGCCAAAAGGTCGCGGCCCAGCTGATGGCTCCGCCTATGACACCGCCGCCGAGGCCACCGCCGAGCGCGCTGAGGAAGAGGTCGGAGTCCTTGAGGGCGATGAGCCAGTCTGTGAAGGGGGACATGGCGCCATTCTGGCGGCTCAGGGCTGTGCTCGCTCGCGTTTCACATCCACGATCCGCCGACGGCGGTGACCTGGCCGCGGCCCACGGTCTCCTCCATACCGATGGTGACGGCGTCGATCACGTCGTCGTTGACGACCTTCGGGTAGGCCAAAGCTTGGTCCTCGAACTCGGGGAGGATCCGTTCGAACGCGACTTCGGACACCTGGCAGGCCTGCAGCAGGTTCGCGAACCGCACCTCTTTGGGGGCGGAGGTGTGGGTGGTGCGGATCGGCACCGGCATGTCGTGCAGCGCCACCTCGTGCAGGTCGCCGCCCTGGTTGGTCTCGATCACTATCTCGCTGACGTAGGGGTGGGACTCCAGCAGCGCGAGGACGTAGGCGCGCATGGGCTCGCCATGGGGGATTTTGCGGCCGGTCGCGAAGTGCACCAGGCACTGGCCGCGCTTGTGCTGGTCGGTGCCGCTGGTGCGCGAGACCACGGCGAATCCGGTGTAGTCGGAGGAGTCCTTGGAGGTGACCGCGGGGTCGATCGTCATGATCGTGCGCAGCCGGGTCAGGCCCGGCTCGACGTGGATGTCCTCCTCGCGCCACCAGGTGCCGTCGATCGGGCGGGGCTGGTTCTCGTAGTTCTTCCGGTAGGACACGGTGTGCCGGATGGAGGTGAGGTAGTCCAGCGGCCACTTGTCCGGCCAGATGCTGCGTTCCCCGCCGTCCGGGGTGGCCACGATCGGCGCGTAGTAGTGCACCCGGAACCGTTCCGAGTCGATCCATTCGGGGGTGTCGTCGGTGCTGGTGACCGTTTTGACGAGCTGGTGCACGATGCTGCCGGCCATCACCACCGTGCCCACCAGCGCCACGTGCGCGCGTTCGTTCATCGGCAGCACGGTGTCGGTCAGGGTGGTCAGCCGCTTGTCCATCTGGTACGGCGAGTAGTTGGCTTCGTCGGGTTCCACGTCGTCCAGCACGATCAACGACGGGCGCCGGTTGAGGGGGTCGACGAGGCCGAGGATGTTGGAGTCCAGCCCGCCGGCGGTGAAGGAGAATCCGGAGGCGGTGTGCAGCATCATGCGGGAGTCGGAGACGGTGCCGCCGCCGCGGCGGCGCGCGGGCCGGCACAGGGCCGGGTAGTCCTCCTGCAGCAGCGGGTTCGCGTCGAGTTGCTGGCGGAACCCGAGCACGTGTTTCTCCGCCTGGGCTCCTGACGAGGAGAACGCGGCGATGAACTGTAGGTGGCCGTGGGCGGCGGCCCAGATCGGCAGGATCTTGAACACCCACGAGGATTTCCCGCTTTCGCGTGGGGCGACGAAGGCGTGGCGCTCCTGGCGGGGGCCCGGTTTGCGTAGCCACCGGCGGCCGTGGCGCGAGAGGGCCAGGTGCAGGTCGGCGAGGGTGATGCGCCCGTCGGGGCCGCGCAGCAGGTCGCCGCAGTACAGGATCGCGAACAGCAGGGGATCCAGCCGGGTCAACAGGCGGCGGCCTTCCGGGTCGGCGAGCATCCGCTCGTCCGGCACCGCGGATAGGACGTAATCGTGCAGGTCGAAAACGCCGGCGTGCTGCCCCGCCAGGTACGGGTCGCCCTTACGGGTGCGCATGCCCGCCGCCGGCGCCGTCGTCCTCACTGTCCCCGTCCTCGTCTTCGTCGTCCAGGGCGGCGGTGAGCTGCTGCTCCTCGCGGTCCTGGTTCCGCTTCGCTTCGGCGAGGATCTCGCCCAGCGCGGAGGCGGCGCCGTCGCCGCCGGTGAGGGTGGCCTCCACCTGGATCTCCTCACCGGGTCCCAGCAGGTGGCGGCGCTGGCGCATCACCACGTCCATCATCCGGATCATGTCGGACACCGACAGCTCGCTCGGGGACATGGAGGTGAGCCGCTGCGCGATCTTGCCGATGCCCGCGGAGAGGACCTTCGCGTCGGCTTCGGCCGCTTTGCGGCGCTCTTCCAGCCACATGGCCTGGTGCAGCCGGTCGCGGTGGCGGTCGAACGCTTCGGCGCGTTCGGTCCACCGGAACTGGGCGGCGACACGGCGCAGGTAGTCGGCGCTGTTGTCGGTGCGTTCCGCGGTCTCGCGGATGGACCGGGTGCGGCCCAGGTCCCGGTAGATCGCGAACTGGCCGAACCGTTTGGGGGTCTCCTGCGGTTGGCGCTCCCAGACGTCGGTGCCGGGGTCCAGCTCGATCGGGTCGCCGTGGGTGCTCACCCCGCCCCCCGCTCAAGGTAGGTCTCCGCCAAGCGGGTCAGCAGCTCCCACGGGCGGGTGTCGTCGACGTCGCCGGCCTTGGCGGCTTTGCGCAGCGCCCGGGTCAGCGTCGCGGCGTGCTCAGCGGGCAGGGTGCGGGTGCCGAAAACGGTCTCCCACCCGACGGGTTTCTTGTGGCGGGCCGCTCCGTCGTCGTCGAGATAGCCGGCCTGCAGGTCGGTGAGGTGGTTCTCGAACACGTCGAGGATCAGACCGAAGGCGGTGGCGACGTTGCCGACGTTGTGCGCCGCGTGGGCCGACGCCAGCGCGTCGAGGGTGGGTTCGTAGTCGGCCCGGGAGGTGAGCCAGGTTTCGTCGGCGCCGGTGCGCGCGTCCTCCAAAGCTCGGCGGGCGCGGTCCAGCTCGTGGGGCAGGAACACGACCTGCACGTTCTGGAAGTCGAGGTTCGCCTCGGACAGCCCTTCGAGGGTGACGTCGTCGAGCAGCGCCAACTCCTTGTCGTCGAGGCCGGCGTAGGTCCGCCAGTCGACCTCGTCGATCTGTTCGTACAGCTGTTTGAGGGTGGCGGGGTCGTCCTCACCGGCGATGGCGTTGTGGGACAGCTGCAGCGCGATGAGCTGCGACTGAGACAGCGGCTGGTCGATCAGCATGCAGTCGATCTCGGCCAGGCCGGCATCGGCCGCGGCGTCGCAGCGGTGGTTGCCGGACAGGATCAGCTCCGCGCCCTCGGCGTACTCGCCGCCGCCGTAGATCAGCGGCACCGAGGTGAGCGCCCCGTCGCGGCGCAGGTTAGCGACCAGGCGCTGGTACTCCTCCTGCCTCATGTACCGGGCGTTGGTGCTCAGGCGGGTCAGCGCCGCCGGGGTTCGCCGCACCAGGCGCGGCGCCAGCCCGGTGGGCAGGTCGGTGTGGGTCATCGAGTCACCGCCTTGGTGTGCTGAGCGTGCTTGGCCTCCCACATCTCCAGCGCTTCGGCCAGGGTCCAGGAGCCCAGCGGGCCGCCGTAGTCGAGCTGCCAGGTGTGATCGGACACCTCGCACGGCTTACGGGAGCGCAGTTTGATGCCGGGGATGCCGCGGCCGTACTTGCCGCTGGTGGGGTTGTCGGTGAACGCGGTGGTGGCCCAGGAGGTGAGGCGTTTGGACAGGGACCGCTGCAGCAGAGCCTGCGCCTCGGAGCTGGTGGCGGCCATGACGATCAGCTTCGACAGCCGCTTGTACTTCGACCAGCCGATGGGGAAGTCCGACATGAGGTAGGCGCAGTCGGGATCGAACTTCGGCGGGAGGTACCCGAACGCGCCGATCAACCGGCCGGCCGCGGCGACGCCGACGGCCAGGTGCGGCATGCCGGGCGCGATCCGCCGATCCAGGCACATGCTGCGAAGACCGGCGAACTGGGCCGCCGACAACGGATGCAGCGTCAGCGGCCCCTCCACCTCCTCGTCGGCGCCGATCTTCGGCATCTTGATCGGTTCGGTCTTCTGCCGCGGCCCGGCCCACCGGGCGGCGCCGGGGCGGGCGTAGACCTCGATCGGCACCGCCCGCGGCGACAGCTGGACGTAACCCACCCGGTAGGGCTCCAGGTCAGGGTCGCGGTAGTGCAGCCCGAGCAGCCAGTGCGGCCGGTCGGTCATCCGCTGGATGATCTCGCTCTTGCCCGCCTCGTCCAACTCCGTGAACTCCGGCTCCGGCCAGTCGAAATGCTGTTCGATGCCTTTGAACATCTGCTTGTAGCCGGCGGCCCAGAAAGGCGGGAAGCTCGCGAAGGGGGCGTCGTCGGGGACGGCGTCGAGGTAGGTGCGGACGTCGCCCGCGTAGAAGCTGGAGGTCCGCAGCGTCAACGCGTGGAGCTTGGCGACGGTGGCGGCGTGCATGCGGTCCCACTGGTCGCGGTAGGCCTGCACCATCCGCCGGTGGTACGGGGTGTCGCGCCCCACGAACTCCAGGAACCGGGTACCGAGCATCAACGTGGCGAGGGTGCCGGCGCCGTGGTCGAGGGAGGGCTCCAGCCACCCCAGAGCCTCGCGGGAGTCCTCCTTGAGGGTGAAGGGCACGCGTTGGCCGGAGAGGTACCAGCCCAGCGCACACGAGTAGGGGTTGACGTCGTTGGAGTGCACCGGCCGGGTGAGGTCGGCCAGGGTGCGTTCGATCGTCATGTTGCCGCTGCAGCCGACATAGACGGGCTGGTCGGTGGGCCAGGCGCGGGCGTGCTCGTGCACGATCTGTCTCAAGGGCTGCGGAATGGTCCCCTGGAACACCGGCGCCCTCCCGTGGTTGGAGCGCTGGCCAGGAGTCGAACCTGGTCCTCCCACCAGGGTGGTGGGTGTGCGGCCGTTGCACCTCCAGCGCGGGTATCCGCCCCTGATCATAACCGGAACGTATGGAACGGTTCCGAACGATGTCGTTCACGCATGGTAGGGCCCGCACCCGTCCCCCGGGTGAACGGGCGGGTGCGGGCCGTGTCTACAGGTCGAACAGGGTCGGCGGGCCCGGCTGGGGGAGGGCTCCGAGCTCGGGCACCTCCTCGCCGGTGTGCTCCTGCCACCAGGCGGCGAACATGGTGCGGTGGCACCACACCCCGGGTTTGGTGAGCCGCTCGAAGCACAGCAGCACCCGCCGGGTGTTCTCGCCTTCGGCGGGGATCTGTTCCAGCTCGGTGCGGATGGCGTCGACCCCGGCGTCGTCGAGGCGGCGCCGGTAGGCGTCGGCGTAGGTGGCGTAGCCGGCCTTCAGCATCCAGTTGGCTGGGGTGATCAGCCGGGCGTGGCCGGCCGGAGCCGCAGCGAGCTTGAACCGCGGGTAGCCCACGGTGGTGCGCACGGGCACCCCCATGTCTGCGGTGAATTCCTGGTAGGTGCAGGTCGCTAATCTCATGGCAGGCATCCTCGTCGGTCGGGTCGGGAGAAAGAAAAAAAGGGGGGCCCCTGGTGGAGCCCCCCTTTTTTTCGGGTTAGCCGGTGCAGATGCAGGTGGTGTCAGGCCGGGTCCGGCCGAGGCCGGAGTAGAGCTGGCTGATGGCCTGGCACGCGTGGGCCCTGGCCGGCTGGTGGCTGGTGGGGATGGCCCCGAGGTGGTCGTCGAAGAAGGTGATGACCGCCTCGGCCTCCTCGGAGGTGAGGGTAACCTCCTCCGCTCCGACGCCCAGGAGGCGCTGGATGGTCCGGACGGTGTTCTGGTTGTAGTCCGGGGAGAAGGTGAGGGCCGCCAGGAAGGTGGCCAGCCCCATGGCCTCGATGGTGTCAAAGAGGATGGTGGTGGAGGTGGTGGCCGTGTTACCCATGGTAAAACCTTTCCTAGAAAAAGGGGGTACCCCTTTTGCCATGTCCACTGTTGATTTGTTAAGTAACCTGTTTGGTTATATCTAAATCATAATACATATTGACCAAAATAGCAAATGGTGTGTGGTGGAATTGCCCTGGAATGCGGCAGGGCGGGAAAAGGGTTCAGAACAGCGTCTCCGCCTCCCACGTCCCGCCGGCGCCGGGCTCGGGCGCGTTGGGCTCCTGCGGCGCGGACGCCGCCGGAGCCGGGGCGGGGGAGGAAGGACCGGCCGCGGCCGGACCTTCGGCGAACGGGCCGGGGGCGTGGCCGCCCGCGGCAGTGGTGAGCGCCTGCATCGCCCGCACCGTCCGCACCGTGCGCGCCAGCTCCACGGTCTCGCGCCGCTGGGCCTGCGCGTCGGTGATCCATTCGTCGGTCAGCGAGTTGCCGACCCCGAGCAGCACCCGCGGGCCCAGCTCCCACAGCACCACGTTGGCGGCCAGGCACCCCACGGCCAGCGGGTCGATGTCCACGGCCGCCCAGGTGACGGTGGCCGGGTCGCGGCCTTCGAGACGCATCGCCTCGGCCAGGGCGCGCAGCATCCCGCCGGTGCCGCACGCCGGCTCGTGCACCGACTCGCCCTCCCGGGGTGCGCCGGTGAGGCCGACCATCATGGTGGCCACCGAGGCGGGGGTGTAGTACTGGCCGCGGGCCTGGGCCTCGCGCCCGGTCCGCATCAGGGTCAGCAGCGGCCCGAGCAGGTCGGCATCATGGGGGTGGATGGTGTGGATGCCCGCCTTCAGGGCGGCCTGTGCGGTGGCTTTGGCGGCCTTCAGCGCGATCGTGGAGGGGCCGTGTTCGCCGAACCACGGCGCCATCAGCGGGTAGATCGGGTTGGCGAGGTCGGGGCGCGCGTTGAGGTACATCCGCCACTGGGCGGCGATAATCTCGCCGACCTGGCCGGGGGATGCCTCCGCGATGGTGCGCTCGATCAGGGTGTGGGCGTCTGCGTCGGGCGGGCGGATGAACGCCACCGCGGCCACGGTCGACAGGGCGATCTCGACCTGGCCGGAGCCGTGGCCGCGGAACCACGCGTCCGCGCATGCCTCGGCCACCGTGTGGGCCCGGGTGTGGGGCCCGCCCCCTGGGGGGCGGGCCGTCTTGGCGGGGCTCACAGCGGGTTCCCGATGCCGTCGACGAGGTCATCGGGCACCCCGAAGGCGCCGAACCGGTCCTCGAAGCTGTAGCGGATGTAGCCGACCGCCGGGGGGCAGTCGTCGTCGTGCAGCTCGTCAGGGGCGGCGCCGCAGTCCCAGCAGTCCCGGTCGCTGGCGTTGTATCCGCGGCTCATGCCGACACCTCCTCGTGGTCCTCGTCGGTGGTGTAGGCCGCGAGCAGCTCGGCCAGGACCTGGCGGTCGGGGCGGTGGCCGGACGCTGCGGGCGCGGGCAGCGGGCACGTGCAGGCGCCGCGCGGCTCCTGGCAGTCGGCGGGCACCGTCTGCGAGATGTCCCAGACGTAGCCGACGTGGTAGCCGACCGCCTGCCGGCGGGTGCCGTCGCCTCCGGCCGCCGGTTCGGGCGTTCCGGTTTCTTCGGTGTCCTTCTTGCGGCGGGTGTTGGGCATGAACACGCCCAAGCCCTTCTGGCCTTTGGCGACCACGCGGCCGTGCTCCTGCCACTGGCGGAACCCGCGCACCTGGGTGGCGGTGGGCAGCTGCGCCCAGATCGCCAGGGTGTTGGTGGGGCTGTAGCGGTCGCCGAGGCGGGCGGCGAGGGCTTCGACGGTGTCGAGCTGGCCGGGGTCCGAGGTGGCGACCGCGAGCGTGATCATCTCGTTGAGGTCGGCGGGGGTCATGCGTGGCATGGTGTGTGCTCCCTTTCGCGTAGGTGTCGGCCCCGGGGCGCTGCGGTGACATCTCCGGGGCCGAGGCCGGGGCGGGCGGCCCGGCGGGGCCGCCCGCAGGGGGTTACTGGCAGGCGGCGCGCAGCTGGTCGGACATGGCGGCGGTGGCGGTGCCGGCGATGCCGCCGACGTAGGCGCGGCCCTGCGTGGGGACGAGGACGGTGCGCAAGGCGCCGGCGGCCTCGACCTCGATGACGTGGCCGTCCGAGAGCGCGATGGCGTGTCCGGCGCCGGCCGCGGTGACGGCCGCGCGGTAGGCGACCGAGCCGATGGTGGGCAGGCCCTCCAGGACGCCGATGACCATGTCGGCGTATTCGGTGTCGAAGCTGGTGAGGTTGGCGTAGATGTCGGCGCGCTGGACGGCGTCGAGGCCGGTGAGGTCGCGCTCCGCGGTGAGCTGCTTGATGGTGAGGGTCTGGCCGCCGGTTGCCGTGTTCATTTCGCCCTCCGGGTGGTTGCTGCGTTCTTTCTTATATCTTTATCATAATAAACCTCTTTTCAGATAGCAAGAATTCGCGGGGGAAATTCCCCTCGAATTCGGTCCCGCAGGCGCGCTGACCTGCGGATCCGCGAAGGAGGGGGTCAGCCGGCGTTGCGTTCCCACTGGGCGCGGTTGAAGGCCGCGGTCCGCCCGTACACCCCGCCCAAACCCTCCTGGAGGTCCGGGCCGTGGCCGTTGCAGACGACCTCCACCTCCCGGGAGAACCCGCCGTCGGTGCGCACCGCCACCGCCTGCAACGTGACCAAGGTCGAACCGCGCAGGCGGGCGCGCGCCGGCGCCCGCACGTAGCCCACGAAGAACCCCTTCTTCGCGTCGGTCGCCTTGGCCGTAGCGGGGTCGCGGGCCTGCGACTCGCGGAACCAGCCGGTGAACCGGCCGCGCGGGTCGTCGTCGGGCAGCAGCCCCCACGCCGGCCCGTAGCGGGTGTCGACCGCCTTGGCGGGCACCAGGACGCCCTCCAGGTCGAACACGGCGAGGAACACGGCGGTGCCGCCAGCCTCCTCGATGGCGGCCTGCAATTCGAGCTCGTCGCCGAGGCGCTGGGCGCACCACTGGGACAGGAACCCGTCGGTGTCGCACCGCTCGAAGCTCGCGGCGGCTTCGCGGCGCTGCTGCGCGGCCTGCTCGCGCAGGGACTGTGCGGACATGGTGAACCTCCTGGGGTCATGTGTGGGGGGTGTGCGCGTATGGGTCGGCCCCGGACACCGCGGGGTGTCCGGGGCCGGTGGGCGGGGGGTCAGGCCGCGATGGTGTCGCAGCGGCCGGCGTGGATACCGGGGGTGCCGGCGCAGTAGTGGCACAGGGCGGTCTCGACGTCGCCGACGTCGAAGGTGGCGACGGCCTCCCGGGCGTTGCAGTTTTCGCAGTCCATGGCTCGGGTCCTTCCGTTGGGGCGGGTGTGGGTTGCGGCCCGCCCCCGGTGGGGCGGGCGGGTCGGTCAGAGGTCGCGGCGCCAGGTGCGCTTCTCGGCGGCGCGCTGGCGGCGCCGGCGAAGCTTGGCGGCCTTCCGGCCGTGCTGGCCGGGCAGCAGGTAGCAGGTGCAGCCGCGGTTGGCGTAGGCGCAAACCTGGCGGTGGCCGGGGTCGACGCGGCCGAGGAGGGGCGTGGTGGAGGCCATGGCGATTCTCCGTTCCGAGTGGTTTATTGCTTGATTGCTTATATCTTAATCATAATAATCACCCGTTTAAATAGCAAGTGTTCGGTGTGATTTTTGCAGGAAATTCGCGCATTTCTCGAAGGGAATTCTGCGCCTGGGAATGGGGCCGCACACAGAGGCCGGCCCCGCAAGGTATCCACCTTGCGGGGCCGAGGGAGGGGAGCGGGTGTCAGGCCCACACGACGGCGGCGCCGTGGTCGCGCGCCCACGCGGCGACCTCAGCGAGCTGCTGCAGCCGCTCGGCCAGGTAGCCGGGGCGGCGGCCGCAGTCGATCACGTTGCCGTCGCGCACCATGGGGCGCCCGTTGGCGTCGTCGGTGGCGACGTCCAGCAGCGCCGTGGCGGTCAGCACCCGCCCGAGGATGTCCTCGGCGGGCGCGATGCCGGCCAGCTCGTCGTGGAGCACGATCCCGAGCGGGCCGACGGCGTCCGGCGCGTCGGCGTGCTGCTCGGGGCGCAGGCCGAGCAGCCGCAGCAGCGTGGCCGCGTTGGCGTTGGACACGGCGAGGTCGGGGCCGTCCTCGTCGTGGTCCTCGGGGAAGAAGGTGACCGACATCGGGCTGTCTCCTTAATCAGGCGGCCAGGGTGAACGTGCGCGCCGGCGCGGTGGGGGCCAGGCGGGCGGCGGTGAGGATCTGCACGGCCGCGGTGTGCCAGCAGCGGGTGCCGCGGACGCCGGCCTGGCAGGTGCAGTGGTGGGCGGTGGCGCGGTGGGTGCGGGTGCCGTCGGCGGAGACGACGAGGTGGATGCCGTCGCGGTAGTGGACGAGGGCGCCGTCTTCGATCGCCTCGGTGGCGGAGGCGATCTGGTGGTCCTTGTAGCCCTCCAGCGTGGCCTTCTCGGCGCGGATCTCGGCCCAGCAGCCTTTGCCGTAGCCGAGGCGGATGCTGCGGGCGGAGGTGAGGGGGCGGTGGCAGCGCCGGCAGGTGGCGGTGTGGGCGGTGCTGGTGGCCATCGCGGTCTCCCTCGGGGTGGTGCCTGACTGCTTATATCTAAATCATAATTCATTATGGTTCAGATATCAAGAGGTGCGGGGGACAGGGGCGGACAGAAGTCGGCTCCCGCACCCGGTGCGGGCGCGGGGCCGGGTGCGGGATCAGAAGCCCATGATGTCGGTCAGCGAGAAGCGCACGCCGGCCTCTGCCGCGGCCTTCTCCGCCGCGGCGTAGGCCTCGTTGAACTTGCCGAGGTTGATCCGCTTCGTGGCGTCGTCGGCGCCGGGGCTGTAGGTGGCCATGTACTGGTAGACCTCGCGGGCCTCTGTCAGGGCCTCCAGGAAGGTGCCGAGGGCGCCGGGGGCCTCGACCATCAGCATCTCGCCGGTGTTCTCGTCCTCGGCGAAGAACAGAGCGTCCACGGTGCGCCTCCCAGGGGGTGAGTAACTTGCTTGCTTATATCTTAATCATAATAGTTACCTATTCAGATATCAATGGATTGGTGGAGGGATTTCACCGAAAACACCAGGTCACAGGTACATTCCCAACGCTTCCATTGCCGCCTGGTACTCCCAGCACGGCCACTCCACGTGGTCGCCCTCCGCGTGGGAGATGTGGCACACCCGGCCTTGCGGGGTGTCCAGCGGCTGGTGGCCCCGGGTCAGCGCCCGCACCGCTGCGACCGCCCGGGAGGTGTCGCCCTCCTCCTCGATGCGCGCGAGTTCGGCCTCCAGCGCCGTCACCATCGCTTCCCCCGGCTGGTGGCGTGGCAGTGGCCGCACACCATCCACGGCCACCGGCGGACCCGCTCCGTGCGGCCGCAGCCGGTGCAGCGCCCGCGCAGAACCTCCCGCGCGCCGACCTTGGGCATGGCCCCGGCCAGGGCGGCGCCGGTATCGGTCGCCAGCGCGGTCACCGCCTCCAGGCCGGCGCCGCAGCAGCGCGACGCCTCCGCCCGGTACCCGTTCTGGTCGGCGCCCCATCCGCCGGCGGGCGGCTGGGCCCACTCCAACACGCCCTCGACCGCCAGGGCGCCCGTCTGGTGGCAGCGGGCGCACGTCTCGTCGGGCAGGGGGAAGGTGTAGGGGGAGGGGGCGCGGTCGGGCGGAGGCACCTGCACGTCCTCGCTGTGGTGGTTGCTCATGGCTGTCACCTTCTATTCGTGGTCGGGGCCCCGGCCCCACGGCAGGGGCCGGGGCGGTCGGGGGTCAGGCCGCCGGCTCCTCACCGGCGGCCTCGTCCAGGTCGGGGGAGGCGCCGGAGGCGGCCATCGCCGCCGCCTTGCGCAGCACCGACTCCGCCTTGCCAGCCGCCTCGCGCAGCGCGGCGATGCGCTGCTGGTACACCCCGGGGCCGGCGGCGCCGGTCAGCACCCGCGCCAGCTCGGCCGGGTCCGCCTGGGCCAGCTCGTGCAGGATTCCGCCCGCGGACGCCAACCGGTCCACCTGGGAGGTGACCTGCGCGCGCCGCTTGCGGATCTGCTTCTTCTCCTCCTCGGAGGGCTCGTCGACGTCGAACATGACGCCCTGGTCCTCCAGCTCCCGGCGGGTCTGGGCGAACGCTTCGGCGTCGCGGAAGTTGGTGAACTCGCCCTTGATCCACTTGTTGAGGACCAGGCGCTGCCCCTCGGAGGTGAGGCGGCAGACGTAGCCGGCCAGCCCCGTGGGCAGGTGCTGCTTGTCGAGGGCCTCGCGGGCGGGGCCGATCAGGTTCAGCAGCGGCAGCCGCCAGGTGATGTAGGCGACCGTCTTGCCGACGGCTGTGGCCACCTCTTCGGTGGTCATGCCGTGCTCGTCGATCAGCTTTGCGAAGGCTTCGGCCTCCTCCATGGGGGTCATGTCGGCGCGTGCGGAGTTCTCCACCACCGACTCCAGGAAGGTGGATCCGGTGCCGTGCTCGACGACGGCCAGCAGCTCGGTGAGGCCCGCGCGGTGGGCGGCGCGCCACCGCCGCTCACCCATGATCAGCGTGTAGCGGCGGCTCGCGCGGTCGTAGCGCACCCGCACCGGCTGCTGCTGGCCGACCGCGGCCAGGGAGCCGGCGAGCTTGTCCAGTTCGGTCTCGTCGAAGTGCTGGCGGGGCTGGGCGGGATCGCGGTCGATGCGGTCGAGCGGGATGGTCTTCTGCGTGGCGGCCATGGCGGGGTCCCTTCTGTGCGGGCGTGGTCGGAGAGGAGAGGGAGGGTGAGGGGGGCGGCGGCGCCCCACCGCGGGGCGCCGCCAGGGCGGGTGGTTAGAACAGGGCGGCCGCCCGGACCAGAGCGCGGACCTGGGTGTCGTGGCGCTCGATGAGGGCATCCAGGTTGTCGGCCTGCTTCTCGTCCGGGGCGGTGATGGCGGAGGCCTGCTCGTCGGGGCCGGAGTTCAGGGTGGCGTTGATGCGGTCGGCGGTGCGGGTGAGGCGCTCGGCGGCGGCGCGGAGGCGGTTCTCGGTGTCGACGAGGTCGGTGACGAGGGTGTTGAGGAGATGGGCGGCGGCCCGGTTGGTGCCGGCGAGGTCGAAGATGTCGATGTCCTTGCCGGTGTACTTGCGGATGATGTCCTGCATTTCTGCCTCCCGGGTGTTTGGGTTGCCGTTCTTTGTTATATCTAAATCATAATTCAATATGAATCAAATAGCAATTGGGGGAGGGGAATTGTCCGAACGAATTTCCCTTCCCCGCGGTCAGCGGCTCACATCAGCGCCTCCGGCGCGGTGCACCGGGTGGCCCCGCTCGCCGTCCCGATCCACCTCCCGGCACCTCTCGCACTCCTGAGGACAGCGCACGCGGCAGGCGACCATGTGCGCGCACAGCCCACACACCGGATTCACCTTCGGGCTCGCCCACCACCCGCTGACGGCGTGGGCGCACTCCATCCGCGCCGGCAGGTAGAGCCACCCGCACAGGGTGTACGCGCACAGGGCGCCGCGGCCGCCACCGAGGTCCACCCAGTGCTCGTATCCGGTGATGATGTGCTTGACCTCGCCGGACTCGCGGTCGATCGGCATCACGCGCCCTCCTCGCCCACGCCCAGCTCCGCCAGGCGCGCCACCAGTTCGCCGCGCAGCCCGAGCGTTTCGGGGTCGGCCTCGTCCTCCAGGGCGTGCAGCTCCTCGGTCAGCGCCACCGCCTCGCTCACCCGGTCGATGGCCGTGCACGCGGTCTCGTAGGCGATCTGGAGGATGAGGCGGCCGAAGGTGTGGGCCACCACGGTGCTGGAGCCCAGCCCCTCGGCCTGGGCCGCCCAGTCGGCTGCGGCCTTGGGCGCGGCCGTGTGCAGGCTGTAGCCGGCCTCCACGTAGGACCGCAGGTGCAGGCGGGCCTTGTCGGCCAGCTCTTCAGGGACGGCGTCGAGGTTCGCGAAGCGTGCCACGTGTGCTCCTTCGGGTCGGTGAACAGAGGAAGAGGAGGGGGAGGGGCCCCGCCCGCTGCGTGCGGGCGGGGCCGGTGCGCTACCAGTCGAGCGCCTCGGAGGCGACGCCGGGCAGGTGCCCGAGCTGGGCGCCCTCGCCGATGTAGACCACCCCCGGCGGCTCCTCGTCCTCGGCGACGCCGGGCTCGGAGCCGGTGGAGGGGGCGGGGTCGATCTCGGCGACGCCCACCCGGCCGACGCTGTACTCGAACGGCCAGGAAGGCGACTGCGCCAGCCGGACGGGTGCGTCCAGGCCGGCGCCGGCCTCCTCGGCCGCCGCCTGCAGGGTCGCGATCAGGTCGCGCACGGTCATCTCGTCCATGACGGATTCCCCTTCTTCCTCTATTCAGAAATCAACCGGTACGGAATATCCGAACCGTCTTTGTTATATCCTAATCATAATAACTACCTATCAGGATAGCAATAGGAATGGAAGGGGAAATTCAAGATTTTCGCAGGTCACAGGAGTGAAGGGGTGTCGGTGTCGCTATCCGTGTAGCGACCGTTTATGATCGAGATATGACCACGAGTGAGAAGGACACCGCGCTAGCCACCATCGGCCGCATCCACGACGACCGCGCCCGCCTCGCCGACGAAGAGGTCGCCGCCGTCTCCACCGCCCGCCACCACACCACCGCCTGGCGCATCATCGCCGACGCCCTCGGCATGGCCCAACCCAACGCCGTCCGAAAATTCGGCAAGCGCCTGGCCACCCCCGGCGAGGCCGGCGACCCCGACCAGGCCCTCAGCGCCCTGCGACGCATCCAAACCGACCGCGAACACCTCGCCGACGAGGAGCTGCACGCCGTCGCCGCCGCCCGCACCCACGGCGCCACCTGGGACGAGATCGCCGCCCGCATGGGCCGCAAAACCCCCAACGTGCAGGTGTCGTTCGCGCCCAAGCTCACCACCACCACGACCGTCGCCGACGAGTAGCCGACCACCGCTGCGGCTGTGACCCTTCCCCGGCCGATCCCGACCCCGCAGCCCGGCTCTCAGCGCCGCAGCACCTGGGCGTAGCAGCGGCACCGGAAATGCGCCGGCGGCCGCCCGGAGAACGCCTCCCAGTCCACCTCCCGGAGGGTGAAGCGCTCCCTGCTGCCGATCACCCGGCCGTGGGCGGGCCGGCAGATCGGGCACACCCGTTCGTCGCGGCGCGTGTACCACTTCAGGTCGTAGGCGAAGAGGGCGGCGTACCAGGCCCGTCCTGCCGTGTGGGCGCGGGTGATCGCGGTCGCGGTGACGTTCCACACCCGGCTGGCGGTCTGCTGCACCGCCAGGGCGGGTTCGACGGCGCGCGGCCCGGTCTCCACGTGCAGCCCGCTCGTGGTGATGATGAAGCGGACGTCTTGGCGCAGGTCGACGTCCGCGGTGAGGTTCGCGGTCTGCGTGTCGTCGGGGATGCCGTCCTGTTCGCGCCCGTCGGGCGGGGGCGCCTCGGTGCGGGCGCCGGCGGCGCCGATGCGCACCGCCTGGCGGGCGGCGTTGGTCGCGGTGTCGGTGAGGGCGGCGCGGGCCTCGCGCAGCAGGCGGGCGACCCGGCCGCGCTGGCGGGTGCGGTCGAGGGGGGTGCGGGGGTTCTGCTCGGCCGCGCGCTGGGCCGGGACCAGGTGGCGTTCGATGTCCTCGCGGGTGGCCTCCTCCATGGCGTTGAGGTCGGGCGTGGTGTCGTCGGGCTCGGGCAGCGGCATCGCCATGGCTGTTTCCTCCGGATCAGTCGTCGCCGTCGTCGATCTGGTTGATGATGTGGCGATACCGGGCGGTGGAGTACTCCAGCAGGCCGAGGATGCGGTGCGGCGGCATCTCGTCCTCGGGGCCCACGCGGAAGTTCACCGACATGCCTTTGTTCTCGGGGGCGAAGGACTCGGCGGCGCCGATGACGAGGAAGTCGGTGAGGTACCAGCCCTCCTCGATGGCCTCGCCGGTGGTCACGGTCCGGTCGAGGGCGGCGTGGATGCGGGCGTAGGGGCTCGGCGCCGGAGCGGGGGCCTCAGGCGGGTCGTCGGCGATGCCCCAGTGGGCGCGGCAGGTCATGCACACCACGTGGACTGGCCAGTCGGCCAGGTCGTCGTGGGTGCGGACGTTGATGACGTCGTAGGTGTGACCGGTGTCGCGGCATTCCTCAGCCGGCTCGGGGGCGGGGTGGGGTGTGGTCATGGATGGTCGTTTCTGTGGTCGGCGTGCTCTTGGGCGCGTTCGGATGCGCGGGCGATGCTGGTGGTCAGGGCGCGGAGAGCGAGGTGGGCGGGCCAGATGAGGCCGACGCCGATGGCGAAGCCGGCGTTGACGCGGCGCTGGTGAGCGATCCAGTCCAAGTTGCGGGAGCTGACCGGGAACCGTTTGATGTCGCGCGCGGTTTCTCGGGCGGCCCAGGTGGGTGCGACGCGGGCGAGGCCGTACCAGAGGTAGACGAAGACCAGGGCGAGGGCGATGGCCAGCGTGATCATGACGCCTCCGCGGGGGCGGGTTCGGCGATGCCGAGGCGGCGCAGGCACACCATGAGGTGGCGGGCGTCGGCGAGCGCGTCGTGGGCGCCGGCCTCCTGGTCGGGAACGGCCGCATCAGGGCGGTGCGCCAACTCCTGCTGGAGGTCGCGCGTGAACATCGGCAGCCCTTGAGGCAGGCGGATCATCGGCCCCCAGAGCTGGGCGAGGGCGACGTGGTTGTAGGCCCCGAAGTCGGCCCACAGCTCCGGCTCACCGGCGGCGAGGAGGAACTCCCGCACCTCGTTGGCGACGACCCACCGCGGTTTCACGCGGGCGTCGGTGTGGTCGGGGCCGACGCTGTTCACCAGCGGTTTCGGCCACTGGCGCTGGCCGGTCTTCAGGTAGGCGTCCACCTGTTTGCGGCCGGTGATGGGCAGGTGCGGCACGACGTTGCGCATCAGCCAGTCGTGCTCGCGGATGCGGTCCCAGCCGGCGTCGGCGACCACGGCGTAGTACTCGCGGCCGTCCTCGCACACGATGGCGAGCGAGATCGGGTCGATGACCTTCCCGTCCTCGTGGAACTCGAAGTCGTAGGCATAGCAGGTCATGGCGTTACAGGCTCCGGATGACGTTGCGGATGGGGCGCCGGTGGTCGGCGGTCGGCAGGGTGAGGTGGTCGTCGCCGCCGGGCGGGACGACGATGCTGGGGTGCCGCAGCGGGCAGGGGGCGCCGCCGCGGGTGTGGTGGGGGTAGAGCAGGTCGGCGGTGGTGAGCGCGACCGTGCGGGAGCAGTAGGGGCACGTGGTGCGGGGGCGGCGCATCAGTCCTCCTCGGTTCGGGCGACGATCTGGCGGGTGCCGCAGTGGGCGCAGGGGACCTCGACGAGACCGTCGGGCAGGTGCAGGCGGCGCGTGGACCCGAAGGTGGTGACGTCGATGGTTTCGCGGACCTGATCGAGGTCGTCGGGGGCGGGGTCGGTGTATCCCTGGGGCGGGGTGTGGTGGCCGCGTTCGTGGCAGTCCTGGCGGTCGTGCCACTGCTCCAGCTCGGCGACGCGGTGCCCCACGGAGATTCCCGGTGGCGGGGTGCGGTCGCGGTGCCACGCGCGCGCCTCCATGGCGGCCAGGCCGGCGGTTACGAGGGTGAGCCCCACCCGCAGCGGCGGGAACTCTTCGAGGATCAGAAACGGCAGGCTGGTGAGGGTGAGGACCGTAAGCACCACGGTCCCGACGGCGTGGCGGCTGAGGCGGGTCCAGCGGCGGCGGGCGTGGTCCAGGGCGGCGACCGCGGCGAGCAGCGCCAGCATGGGCACGGTGAGGATCAGGACGAGCCAGCCGTGTTCGAGGATGAGGCGCGCGTACATCGCGACCAGTCCCACGGTCGCCAGGCCCAGGACGGCGGGGAGCAGGTAGCGCTTCATGCGGGGTCCTCGGTGTCGGGCAGGGCGCGCATGCCGTTGGCGAGCGCGTCGGTTCCGGGGCCGGCCCCGAGGACGTTGTCCTGCAGGTAGCGCGCGCACCGTTCGCGCTCCTGCCGGCGGATGGTCTGGGCGTCCTCGTCGTCGCCCTCGATGGCGAAGCGCAGGTCCGCGCGTGCTCGGGCTGCGCGGCGGCGGGCGGATTCCCAGGCGGTGTGGTACCTCTCGGCCTGGTTGTGGGCGGTTTCGGCCGGGTGGCACCAGTGGGGGTCGTGGGGGTTGCCGGTGGTGCCCCAGGGCAGCATCAGCCCGTCACCCGCACGCCGCGGCACCACGTGGACGTGCAGGTGGAACACGGACTGGGTGGCCGGCTTTCCGATGGAGGTGAGGATGTTGGAGTGCTCGGCCTCGGCGGCGAGCTGGACGGCGCGGCGCATGGTGGCCGCGGCGATGTCGGGGTCGGTGGCGGCCGAGTCCACGTGCACCCGGGGGATCACGAGGGTGTGCCCTTCCACCACGGGGTTGAGTGGGGTGAAGGCGATCGCGTCCTTCCACTCCCGGACGATGGTGGCGGGTTCGTCGCCGGCGAGAATGGCGCAGAACACGCAGGGCGGGGCATGGTCGGTGTGGCAGCGGCAGGCGCACTGGAAGAACAGCAGCTCGCCGGGGCACAGGTCGTGGCCTTCGGGAGCCTGGTCGAGGCAGGCGTCGTAGCACAGCGGGCCGATGCCGCCGCGCTCGGGCAGGTCGCGCTTGGTGTAGGTGGGCATCAGGCGTCCGTCTCTTCGTGTCCGATCTCGGTGAGGCGGGGGTCGAGTTCTTCGTCGGCGGGCACGGTGGTCATGGCGGTGACGAGGCGATGCGCAGCGTCGTAGACCGATGGGGCGCACCCGGTGGCCTGGATCCGGTCGAGGAGGTCGGCCAGCTCCGCGGGGGCGGGGCGCAGCTGGTGTTCGCGCAGCAGGGTGGCGGCTTGGCGCAGCCGCAGGTGGCTCCTCATCCGCCGGCCGCGGGGGCGTGGGCGTAGGGGGAGTAGCCGCATCCCTGGCACAGCGCCATTTCGCCGATGCGGATGACGCTCTCGTCGAGGGTGGTGTAGGTGGTCAGGCGCAGCAGGGTGCTGCGGTGGCAGGCGGGGCACGATTCTTCGGTGGCGGCGCCGTTGGTGATGCGGATGTCTCCGGGGTCGGCGACCGCGTCGTCATCGATGAGGTCGTCGCCGAGTTCGGCGAGGACGGCGGCGGTGAGCTGGTTGGTTTCCTCCCACCGCAGCCGCACCTCGGCGCCGCCGTAGGCCGCGCGCCAGGTGTCGGCGGTGAGGCAGATGGGGCGCGACAGCGCTTGAGTGAGGCGGGCGCGCAGCGTTTCGGTGGTCACTGGCCTCACGCCCTCCAGACCGGGAGCTGGTGCGCCGGGTGGGCGGCGAGTTGGGGGTCGAACCGCACCGGTGTCGACATGGCCGGGGTGGCGGTCGGCCCGGTTGCGGGCCCGTCGCCGCGGCGGTGGCGGGTGTGCAGGTCGGTGAGGTCGGCGACGGTCACCCCGGGGAACCCGACTGGTTCGCGGGTGAAGGCGTCGCGGCCCAGGTTGAGGGTGCGTACGGCGTGGGCGATGGCGGCGAACGCCTCGTTGCGGGCGTCGTCGGTGGCGGCGTCGAGCTGGATGGCGACGGTGATCGTCCGGTCCAGCACGGTGATGCGATGGCGGGTCATTCGCGGGCTCCGGTGGGTGCGGTGGCGGGCAGGTCGGCGAGGAGGCGGCGGACCTCGTCACGGGAGCGGCGTCGGCGGAGCTGGGGGCGGTTGGCCGCGGAGGTGTAGCGGTTGCAGGCGCGGGCGAACCGTTTGCGGGCGTGCAGCGGCCCGGTCAGGTCGAGGCTGTGGGTGCGCAACAGCAGCCGGCCGTCGTGGGTGTGGGTGGCGGTGAGGCCGTAGGCGCGGGCGCGCAGCGCGAGGGTGACGGGAACCGTGTGGCCGAATCGCGGGTGTCCGAGCGCCGTGACGAGGACCACGACCGTTGATTCGTCATCCACAGGCCCGTATCTCTTGAACCCGTCGGTGGCGGGGGCGAGCGATTCGTCGCCGCTGTTTCGTGGGGTCATGGTGCTCCCAGGTCGGGCGATGCGTTTGTGCTATCGATCTCGTGTCGACGATAGCCGCACGTTATGGTGAGGGCACGTGTTGGTGGGAAACGCCGTGAGCTGGACACGACGAAGGGCCCAGAGGTGGGGGAACCTCTGGGCCCTTCGTTTGTCGTTTGTGGTTCGTCGAGCTCCGGGTCAGGTCCTATTGGTCGGCGTCGGGCGGTCGGGGGTTGGCAAGTTTCGCCAGTTCGTCGCGAGCGGCTCGAACGTGTTCGTCAATGGCCTCCAGATGATGGTTCAGGGCGCCGCGATGCCCTTCGGCCAGGCGGGCGTTATGGTCCGCGCTGGTCTCCTGGATTTCGGTGACGATCGCGCCGAGCGTGGAGCCCATGATGGCGGCTTCACGGGCGGCGGCGATGAAGAAGCAGGCGGCCATGACGGGAGTGGGGCCGGCGTTGGGCAGGAGAGTTGCGCCGGTGAACTTCAGGCGGGCGGCGGCCAGGGAGAACGCGGTTTGGGGGTCGTTCCTGGTGCCGTTGTAGGCGTTGTATGCCTGGGTTGCCGCGTCGTAGCCGGAGTCATCGGCGGAGTATAGGTAGCGGTCGAGGTGGGCCATCAGCGCCCCGGCGAGCTGATAGACGTCGCCGGCGGTGAGTTCGTTGTGCTCTGGCATGTGCGGGTTGAGGGCGTGCAGAGCGGTGTCGAGGCGATGTGCGTCATCGCTGGTGACCACGGGTCCTCCTGTGCGTGCGGGAGTATGGGGCGGCCAGTATGTAAGGGGTATGGCCTGCGGATCTAGAGTTTCTGCGCAGGTCAGGTATCCGGTGGCCTGGTGTGGCCGGTGGGGCAACCATGGGGGCCGGTTCGGCGTCGTACCAGGTGGTCTCGACTACCCCCGACCGAGTGGAGCCTCGGATGCGCCCCTTCTTCTTCCTGTCCGCCGTTGCCGCCGCCCTGGTGCTGAGCGCCTGCGGCGGCGCTTCGGAGCCGGCCCCGGATGCGTCGTCGGCTCCGGCTACCGCCCCGGCCGAGATGTCGTCGGAGCCCGCCCAGGCGGCGGAAACCGCGGAGGCGTCCGCGGGCCCCGCGGACCCGGAGGCGGCGGCGAGCCTGCTGTGCATGGACCTGCGGTTGGCGGACTCCTACCGCGACGCGGGCACGCCTGGCGATGAGGCTGAGGCCATGGCGCTGGAGCTGGGGGCGGCCACGGACGCCTTGGACGAGGGGTCGGCGCATCCGGAGCTGCACGCGATCGCGATGGAGCACATGGGCGACCCGGAGGCGACTGCGGCGGCGTTGAAGGACTGGTGCAAGGAGCACACCGAGCCGGTCAACCCGTCCTCGCCCTGGTAGGGCCTACGGCGGCGGCCCGCCCGCGGCCTGCGGGCGGGCCGTGTGATTCTTCAGCCGATGTCGCGCCGGTAGTGGCGGCGCAGCGACCGGAGGGCGGCCGCGCGGGTCCACCCGCTGCCGCACCGGGTCAGCCCTGCCGGGAAGGGTGTGGGTTCGGCGAGGTAGCCGTTGAAGCTGGTGCGGACCTCGCGCCACTGCCCGGCGCGGGCGCGTTCGAACAGGCCGCGGGCGGCGTGGCCGAGCTTGCTGTACGCCTCCCGGCTGCGGCCGAGGTAGCGGAACGTGCGGTAGGCGACGAGCAGGTCGTGGAGGACCCCGACGGGGTAGGTGTCCACGGTCAGCCCTGTGACGGGGTCGCGGACTGTGCCACGCGGGTCGGCATCGTGCTTCACGCAGTCATCTTCTCCTTCGTCGGCGGCCACCGTGCCGGGGCGCAGGCCGGCGTGTTCGGCGGGGTGGGTGTCCATCCGGTGGAGGATGAGCTGTGCGGTGGGGGAGACCGCCGGGTTGTGCCAGGCGGTCCAGTCGCACAGAGCGCAACTCAGTAGCCCGCCGGGGCCGCGCCAATCGCCGACGCGGGTCACCGGCTGTTCCCGTCCTGCTCGGCGCGGAGCTGCTCCAGCTCCCGCATACGCTCCCGGGCCACCTCGACCACGACGCCTGGCCGCAACAGGACCGCGATGTGGGGTTTGCCGAGCGCGGTCGCCGTTTCGTGGATGAGGTCGTGGTAGCGGGTGGCGTCCGCGGAGGCCAGGCGGTGCATCTTCTTCCAGTGCTGCACCGGCCCGAACGGCAGATTGTGGAGCGCGAACAGCACGATGACCACGGCCAGGCCGATGGCGACGAGCACGAGGATCGCGCCGGCGGTCCACATCAGGAACGTCTCAGGGCTCACCGGGTCCTCCTCTCGTGGCAGGGGCACGCGCATGCCGGGTCGGGGCCTGCGGTCGTGTGGTCGCAGGCCGAGTACATGCAGTTGGGCGTCGGCGCGGGGCAGGAGGCGGGCTCGTGGGCGTACTGCGGGAGTTCGCCGTGCAGCCAGCCGAGGGCGGGTCCTGCCCAGTGCAGGGGACGGCGGCAGTTCGCGCACCCGTCGTCGTGTTCTGCCATGGCGGAGCTCACTGGTCCGGCTCCGCCGGCTCGCGGACCTGGCGGTCCCACCGGGGGCGGTTGGCGTGTGCCGCGCGGAGCTTCGCGCGGATCGCCTTGGGGCTCGCGTGCTGCGCAAACAGGTCAGCGCTCATCGGGCACCTCGTGTTTTCGCCAACGGCTGCACTCACATTCCGAGCAGGCGCCGATGTGACGACGGTGGTCGTCACGGCCATGGCCGCACGTCCCGGACTCAATGGATTCGCGCACCTTCTCGGGCGAGAACGTGGGCAGCTTCGCCCCGTAGGTGCCTTCCGGCTGCTTGGCGTTCTTGGCCCACCGGTAGAGCGTGGACGTTTTGCTGCGGGAGGTCCGCTGCAGCGGCTTGCGTTGGGATCGGATCACTGGCCACCTCCGAAGCGTCCGACGATTCCGTGATCCGTGCGGAGGATCTGGCGGATGCGTCGCCGGAGTTCTTCCTCCTTCTGCTCACGCTCCTTCCGCGTCTCGCTGATGGTCTTCAGCGTCGTGTACAGGGTCTCGTTCGCCCGCTCGATGCCGTCGACGCGCTGAACGAGCTGGGCGAGGTAGAGGGGTTCCCCCTGGCCGCGGGCGGCCATGAGGGTGGCGAAGGCGAGCTGCCAACGGTCCGGGTCCTCGATCTGCTCAGGGGTGAGGGTGGTCGGGTCCTCGTTGGTGAGGGCGGCGAGGACGTGAGTCTTCCAGTCACAGGCGTTCGGTTCGCTCATCGGTTTCCTTCCTCGGTATCGGGGCGGTGGTTCTGCAGGTCGGCGCGGATGCGGCTGACGAAGTCGCGGACCCGGTCGGGGTGGGAGGGTTCGTTTCGGCCGTTGGTGCGCCACTCGTCGTCGGCGCGGGCGGCGGCGGTCTTGCGGTAGCCCCGGCAGCGGGCGATGTAGACGATCTCGGAGGCGGTCACGTCCGGGTCGGCGTCCGGTGGGGCGGCGCGGAGGATGTCGGCGACGCGGCGGCGCAGGTCGGCGTCCTCGTCCTCGCGGTGGCGGGTCACCGGTCCGGCCCCGTCGCGACGGGCGGGCGCCGGCGGGTGGGCATCTCCTGCACGCGCAGGTCCTCGGGCCAGTGGGCGGGGTCGGCGCCCGTGGAGGAGCCCACCATTCCGCGCGCCCAAGCCGAGCCGAGCTGCTTGATGAACACGGCGGCGCCGGCCTGGTGGGCGTCGTCGCGCAGGCCCCGGATCCAGTCCAGGTCCACAGGGCGGGCGTCCGGCCCGGATTCGCCGCCGATGATGACCCAGTCCAGCGGCGGGGCCGTTTGCGTGCGCCAGGCCACCGGCTGTTCGGGTGTGGAGCAGTCCGAACATTCGGTGTGGGTGCCGTGGTGGTCGCGGTCGTGGCCGGTGTGGTCGTCGGGGGCCAGTCGCAGGGGGCCGAGTAGCGGTTCGGCGGAGATGAACCGCAGGGCGGCGCGGGTCTCCAGCAGGGCGGGGATGCGGATGTCGGCCCAGCGTTGGGTTTCGGCGCTCACCCCGACCCAGACGTTGGGCAGCGGCCAGGTCAGCTCGTCGGGCAGGGTCGTGGTGTTGTCGGCCATGGCCAGCTCCCACACGGCGCGGGCGACCGAGGCGCGAAACGTCAGCGAGTTCAGCAGGCTGCGCATGCGGCCGTGGCGCTTGGTGAGGATCTGGTACGTGTGCTGCGGGGTTGCTGCCATGACCGCCCAGATGCGGGCGATGGCGTCGGCGCCCACCTCGGCGTGGAACACGTCCGACATGGAGTTGACGAACACGGTGCGCGGGGTGCGCCACCGCAGCGGCGCGGTGATCACGTCCTCGTGGACGCTCACCCCGAACCCGGGGCCGGAGGTGGAGGGGCGGCCGTCGCGCTGGTACCGCGGGCTGCCCATGGCCTTCAGCCGCCGCGCCATGGTCGCGGCGTAGCAGTGGTCGCACCCCTGCGAGACCCGGTCGCATCCGGTGACGGGGTTCCAGGTGGTGCCGCGGGCGCCGTCGACGCCCTGAACCCATTCGATTCTGGTGGACAACGCTTCTCCTTCAGCTGATGGTCTGGGGGTGGCAGGCGGGGCAGGGCACCCGGTGCAGCTCCTCACCGGCCAGGCGCATGCGGGTGCGGGTCTCGGCGTGGCAACGGCCGCAGTACGGCGGCAGGGCGGGCGCAGCCGGCGCCGCCGCAGTGTCGACGGGGGGCTGGGCGGGTTCCTCGGCCGGCGCCGGGACGTCGGCGTTGAGGGCCGCGCGGGCGGCCTCCAGCCGCGGCTGGTGGTAGCCCTCGGGGACCGGGCGGCGGCCACCACCGATCACCCGGCACGCGCGGCCCTGAGGCTGGGCGCAGGCGGCGACGGGGCAGGCCACCGACAGGGCGGCGCGGCGGCGGGCGTAGTCGGCGCCGCGCGCGGCCGCGTACTCCGCCGTCGGCCCGGTCGCCGCCCGTCCCCCCGAGGCCAGCGCCAGGCGCACCTGGCGGCCGTCCGCGACGGCTTTGATCTGCTCCCGCAGCGCCTGGGTGTAGTCGCGGGCATCCGGGTCGGCGGCGGGCAGCGCCCGGTCCACGTTGGCCAGACGGGCAGCGCGGATCCGGCGCACCCCGGCCCGCACATGAGCCGGTTTCAGCCACTCCGTCGAGAACGCGTAGTGGTCGATGACCGCCTGGTTGGCGTCGTCGAAGCTGTCGAGGTCGCCGATGGCGGCGTGCCACGACTTCACGTCGGCGTCGCCGCTGGTGCGGCGATCGTAGGCCGCAGCGGTGGCCAACAGCAGGCTCACCTCGGACTTTTTCATGGCGTGCCTCCTTCGGCTGCTTCAGCGGCCTCCTGAGCGGCGTACTTGCGCGCGAGCTCCAAGGCGTCGCCGACGCGCTGATCGGTGGTCGAGGGGCGGCCGCCGCCGGGGAAGGCCACCACGGTGTTTATGACCTCGTTGACGACGCTGGGCAGCGTCGCGGGGTGCAACCCCTTGCTCATCCAGGTCGCGATGCCGCGCCGGATGTCGTCGGGATCGACGCCTTCGTCGAGCATCTGCTTGATGAGCTTCGACATCTGCCCGATCACCTGGCCGGGCGGGCGGCTGGGCGTGCGCTCCAACCACTCGGCGACGATGGTCTGAGCGGTGGGCGGCGTGGGCGGCTCGCCGCCCCGCTCCGTAGGAGCGGAACTTCCCCTGTTCCCCTGTTCCCCTGTTCCAGGGCCTGAGCTTCCGCCGTCTTCCGACTCTCGCGGTCGGACGGCGTCGGAAGTTCCGTCAACTCCCAGCTCAAGCGCCATTTGCGGGGGGCGGATTCCCGCGTCGTCCTCTTCGGGAGCGGGGTCGGGTTGCCCCGCCTCGCCCGTCGGCTCGGCGGTCGGTGGCGGGGCATGGGCGGCGGGCGCCGCATCGCCGTTTCCGCCTTCCGACTCCGAAGGTCGGAAGGTGTCGGAAGTTCCGCCGCTGCGCTGGTCACGCGGCATGAAGTTCCACTCTTCGCCCTCAGAGGGGGACGGGTAGCGCGACTTCGCCGTGCGTTCGTTGCGCTGATGCCGACGCCACGACGGGATGGCGTAGTACGGGCGCCCCTCCACCGTGTAGAACTGCACCCCGTACTGGTGCCGGACCTCGTTCAGGGCCGAGCGGAAACCCGCCAGGGTGGAAATCGGCGCGTCCTCGTCGAGGGGAAAGGCGAAGCCCTGGAGTTCCCGCAGATTGCAGGTTCCTCGGCCGGTGTCGTCGGCCCAGTTCCACATGGCGATGTAGAGCAGTCGGGCCCACGGGCTGATACTCCCGGTGCCGGGAGAGGACCAGAACTCCGGCTTTACGGTGCGGATGCGGGCCATGGGAGATGCCCCCGGTTTCATGCTCGTGGTGGATAGCGGACAGGTTGCGGCTACGGTTGCCGGTCGCCCTTGCGGGCGTTGCAGGTTGTGCAAAGCACCTGGAGGTTGCCGGGGTTGTCGGAGCCGCCCCGCGACCGCGGGCGGATGTGGTCCATTTCCAGGCCGCGGTAGAGGGAGCGTCCGCCACCGGGCTTGGACGGGACCATGTCTCCGGGCTTCCAACCGCAGGAGCGGCACGTGAACCCGTCACGGGCGAGGACCTCTGCGCGCAGCGGGGTATGGACCGTCGGCGGTGCCTCGCGCTGGAGTTCCGTCAGCTTGGACAGCACCGAGTCGCGGATCTTGGTCGAGGTGACAGCGTCGACCGCGTCGAGTGCAGCGACGACGCGGCGCGGGTGACGGCCGATCTGCTCGAAGACGAGGAAGCCCGGGACGAAGACCGCCTGCTCGTCGTGATCGATGACCACGAGCCCTGCGTCTTCGAGGTCGCTGAGGGCGTGCTCGACGCGTCCAGGCGTCAGCCCGGAGGCGAAAGCCGACCAGCGGCGGATGCGTAGCGACAGCACGCCCGCGGCATCGATGTCGGACTGGGAGAGAAGCATCAGGTAGATGTGCTGGTTGTGCGCGTTCAGCTGGAGGAAAACGGGGTCTTGCCACAGCGACACGGGGATGTTGGTGGAGTTGGGCATCAGGGCCTCCTCGCTCTGTTCGGTAGTTGTCGTGGCGTGTACGACTCAGTCCGCCAGAGCGTCGGTATTCAGGGCTGCCGTGACGGCGTCGTCGCGCTCGCGCATGCGATCGATGTCGGCCAGCACCGCGGCGCTGGCCGCGACGAGCGCCCGCAGCTGGCCATGCGTCAGCGCCTCGCCAGTGAACCCGCGGACGAGCACCCGCTCATCGGAGGTGTGCAGCACGGCGGTGCCGTCGGGCAGCATCACCCCTCTGGTCTCGGCGTCGAGGTCCTCGACGCGGCCGGCGCCGAGCAGCACGGCCCCGGCGGCGGGGCGCCGGTGCTCGGGAACCGTGTAGGTGGCGCTGTTCGCACCCTCGGGGTGGTCGATGGTGACGCGGGCGCCGCCGGCCTCCCACGGGCCGGCGGTGGTGATGGAGATGGCGTCGTCGCCGGGGGTGCGGTCGATGAAATCCACGGTGGGCTCCTCAGCGCTGCGTGATCGTGTCGATGACGGTGAGCGTGGGCTGGGCGATGCGGCGGCGCCGCTCCAGCTCTTTCGCCCACCCCGCGTCGGTGGTGCGGCGGGCGACCTCCCGGGTGATGGCCGTTCGCAGCGCCTCGTCGGCGGCCCGGTCGCGGCGGGTGGCCAGGACGCCGCGGAGCACACCGAGCCGGTGCATGGCGGGCGTGGCGTCGTCGACGTGGCGGCGGGCCACCCGCAGCACCCCGTCGGTTCCGAACAGGACGTCGTCGACGCGGGCGCGCTGGTTGCGGACCTCGCGGGCGGCGGCGTTCAGCGCCGACCGGTCGGACTTGAGCTGCGTCACGCGGTCGGGATCGGCGTGCTTGGCGCGGCCGATCTCGCGGCGGGCGGCCTTGACCGTCTCGGCGAGCTCGTCGCGCAGCTCGGTCAACTCCGCCCCGGTGAGCCAGTGGGCGGGGTCGGACGGGACGCGCTCGGTGGGGTGGCACAAGGTGCGCACGAAGCGTTCGGCGTCCGCGGCCCACTGCTGGCGGGATGGCCACAGCGGCGGCTGTTTCTGCGTCATCGGGGGTACCCCCTTCCGAGTGGGGTGGATGGCCGGGCTATGCGGCGTCGCCGCTGAACAGGTCGTGCTGGTGGGCATGGGCGAGGGGGCGGTTGGACCACAGCACCTCGACGCGGTCTTTCTCCTGCTTGGCGTTGCCGGTCATGGTGTTGCGGGCGGTGCGGTGCCAGCCCTCGTATAGCTCGGCGTAGAGCGGGGAGTCGTAGCCGGAGAGCATGACCGCGGCAGAGCAGCCGGCGAGCGCCTCGGCGAGTTCGCGGTGGTCGGATTCGCCGCGCATTTCGCGGCGGTAGTTGGAGTGCGGCCGCGTGGACCCGAGGTACGGGGGGTCCACGTAGAGCAGCACGTCCGGCGAGGCCCCGTACTTCGCGATGACGTCGAGGGCGGGCAGGCACTCCAGCGACACGGACGCGAGCCGCTCCGCTGTCGCGGCGAGCCTCTCGACGTAGGCCGCCATGTAGCCGGGCATGCCGATCGTGGAGCCGGCGGGGTCGATGTAGTGGCGCCACCCGGTGTTGCGCAGCGTCCCCGAGCGGCCCTGGGACAGGCGGGACCAGGTGCGGCGCGCGGCCTCCAGTTCGTCGGTGGTGGGTTCGTGGCTGGCGGCGAGTTCGGCGCGGGAGTGCGGGCTCAGGACGCAGGCGCGGATCAGCTCCGACGGCCGGTCGCGCAGGACGCGCCACATGGTCATCAGCTCGCCGTCGAGGTCGTTGGCGGTCTCCATCGCGCTGGGGTGCTTGGCGAGGAGGACGGAGAGACCGCCGCAGTACGGTTCGACGTAGTGGCCGTGGGGCGGCAGCAGGCTGGCGATCCAGTCGGCAATGCGGGCCTTGCTGCCGAAGTAGGGGGCGGGCGGTCGCATGGCGTCCTCTCGGGTGGTGCGTGGGTGGCCGGGCGGGGGCGGGCCCGCCCGGCGCGCGGGCGGGTCAGGCTGGGGCGAGTCCGGCCATGCGGCGCAGCGCCGACGTGGTGTAGCGCTCCCGGCACTCGTCGGGGTCGCCGAGGAGCCCGGCCAGGGCGGCGCGGAGCTTGTCGCGCTCGGCGGCCACGTCGTCGACAGCGTCGGGGTGGCCGTGGTGGGGGCAGGGGCAGTCGTGGTCGACGAACGCCTGGTAGTGGTCGTGGTCGGCGTCCATGTCCTCAGGGCTGTGGGGGGCGTCGATGCGGTGGCCGGCGTCGCGGGCGGCCTGGATTTCGGTGCGCAGGCGTGCGGTGATCTGCTCGATGCGGTCGATTGCGCTTGTGCTGGTGGGGGTGTGGCCGTCGGCGAGGGCGAGGTAGGCGGAGATAACCGAGTGCGCGTCGTATTCGAGGTCGCGATGGGCGCGGGTGTAGGTGGTGGAGTAGGTGTGCTGCACGGTGTCCTCCTTGCTTGTGGGTGTTCTTGCGTGCCCGCCCCGCCTTGCAGCGGGGCGCCGGCTGGGTCCGGGCGGGCTGTCAGGCGGTGCGGGTTATCCGTGGTCGCGGAGGAACTGGGCGAGTTTCTCGACGGAGTTCCCGGGGCCGTCGACCTTGCGCCACTCGTCGATGGCGAGCGCGGTGAGCCACTGGGCGGCGGTGCGGGCGTCGGCGGTGCCGTAAACGCTGGCCTTGCCTTGGTGGTCGACGAGGATTGCGTAGGCGTAGTCGTCGGGGCCGACGACCTCGATTGGCGAGGGCGGGAGTTCAGCCACGGCGCGTCTCCTCGGTGGTGCAGATGGGGCACTTGTGGTCGGCGCCGCCCTCGTGGCAGCGATCGATGCACCGGCGGCACCAGCGGGTGTCCCGGTATTGGGCGGCCCCGTTGAAGCTGATGTTGTTCACGAAGGTGGCGCCGCAGTTGACGCAGGCGTCGGCGGACGGGGTGCAGGTGGGGCACTCGCCGGAGACGTCCGGGAGTTTCCGCCCGGCAACGGCAGCGTCCATCTCGGCCTCGTTGGCGTCGCGGAGATTGGTGCCGCACCGGTCGCAGGCCCGCTGCACGCGGACGGTCTGCCCGCTATCGTCGTCGGACGGGGCCATGGCGAGCCGGCGGGCGCGGCCCAAGGCGGCGTCGATGTCGTCGACCACCGTGCCGGGGTCGCGGGCTACGCCCTCGCGCAGGACGGCGCGGCGCACCCACCATCCGGCCACGCCGCGGATTTCGGCGGTGTAGGTGCCGCCGGGGCCGCGGACCTGAAGGCGCACGGCCGCTCGTGCGATGCCGCGCAGCTGCCTGACGCGGCGCAGCATCTCCGGCCACGTCGTGCCGTGCTCTACCTCCAGCGCTGTCCGGAGCATGCGCTCGCGGCCCTCAGCGTCCACGCGGGCGGCCTTGGCGGTGACGACGCGCTCGTCGTCGTCAGCGAGATCGGTAAGGGTGGCGGGGCAGTGGCAGTCGTGGCGCTCCTGCAGGAACCCGGTGTCGTACTCGCACCCGCACTGGGCCGTGTCGCAGGTGTCCATGTGCGGCAGTCGAGTGGGCTGCTCCGCCAATGCGGCGTCTGACTTGTCCGTACTGGTCGGGGGGTCGTCCAGGGCGCGGATGAGGCGCGCGCCGTCGTGGAGTACGCCGAGCCACCGATCCGGGCTCCGGCGCGCGTACTCGTCCAGCGCGGCGGCGCACCGCTCTCGCTCCTCGCCGAGAATCCGCGCCAGCAGCGGGCGCAGCGCCGGACCCAGGTCCGCCTCGCTGACCTCAATATGGCCGGGCGGGGACTCGTAGAAGCGCGAGAGCGCGATGCACACGTCCTCGTCGTAGCGGTCGCCAATGTCGGTCACAGGGGTCTCTCCTCAAATGCAGTCGGCGGTGTGGGGGCAGGTGTCGCCGTAGACCGCGCAGCAGACGGCGTCGGCGTCTCCGGTGTCGGCGATCGAGCAGGACACGGCTCCTCCTTAGGTGTGGTCGGGTTCCGCGTCGGTGGGGGCCCAGCACCCGCAGGCGCCGTTGCTGGCGATGGGGCCGCGGCAGTCGAAGCACCAGGGGCCGGACAGCCACTCGCCGTCCAGGTCGGTGGGCAGGTCCGGGGCGGGCGCCGAGGCCACGACCTCCATGCCGAGCGAGACGCCCACGGGGTCGGTCGACTCGCAGGCACGGGCGGAGCGGGTGCGGCAGCGCAGCACGGAGCCGGCCAGGCGGGCGCGGATGCGCTCCTTCTCCCAGGCGGCCTCCTGGCGGAAACGGTCGGCTGCCTGACGGGCGCGCAGGACGGCGATGCGACGGTCCAGCTCGGCGTCGCTGTACTTCCAGGGGTTGTCGAGCAGGCGGCCGATCTGTGCCTCGTACACGTCCATGCGTCGCTCCCTCAGGCGTATGGTGGGCGGTGATTTGCTATATCTAAATCATAATTGATTATGATAAAGATATCAAGTGGTTTGGGTGAGGAGACCCACCCGGCACCGCACCCAGCACCAGACCATCTGCACCCGCGCACCCAGCCGCGTCCGCGCCCGCCCCGAAGCGACCACCCGCGCGCCGTCGCACGCCTCCCACCGGATCCCGCCCTCCGAACCCGGCCCATACACCTCGAACTCCAGCCCCGGCGTGATCGGCAGAACCGCCGCCGGCTCCCACACGCCGTCCTCGCCCTGGGCCTGCACCGCGCCGATGTGCTTGCGGTACCGCGCACCCATCCCGCACACCACACACGCCCGCAGCTGGCCGGCGGCCACGAACACGTGCGGCACGTCCTGGGCATCACCCGGTGTCCCGTCGATCCCGGCGGCGCCCCGCGCCGCCTCCCCACTGTCTGCGAACTCCACGGCCGTCCTCCTCACCTCGGTCTGTCGTGGTCCCCCCGCCGCCCCAGGAGGACGGCCCCGGGGCGGCAGAGGCACCCGACAGGTCAGCGGGACGGCTCCACGAACTGGGCGTAGACAGCACGGGCCGCGGGCTCAGGCACGCGGTAGGCGCGCCCGATCCTGATGGCGGGCAGCCTGCCGTCGTGGATCATGCGGTAGACCGTCATCTTCGAGAGCCGCAGCATGCGGGCGACCTCGGTCACCGTCAGCAGGGGCGGCAGCTCCTCCTCCGGGCCGGGAGTTGAGGGAGTACTCATCAGTCCTGGCCTCCCTCCGCCTCGCCGCCGTCGTCGGTCTCGGGGTCTTCATCCAGCAGCTTCGACAGCCCGTCAGCCTGCCGCTGCATCTCCAGCCACATCTCCTGCGCGGAGAGCTGGTTGTGCACCGCCTTGCGGGCCTCCTTGGCCCACACGTCCACACCGGCCCGCAGCTTCGCGAGCGCCACCAGCGCCACGTGGTCCCCAGCCGCATCCAACACCTGCTTGGGCAGGACGACCTGGCCCTCCTCGTCGAGCGTCCCCTGGGCCGTGCGCTCCAGGTACAGCGCCCGCTGCACCTGCCGCACCGTGTCCTCCTGATCCGGGGCGGCAACCTCGCCCGAGACGAGGACCAACTTGAGCGCGGGCTCCTTGTCCTGGCCCGGAGCGGGCTCGGTCCGCTCACCGGGCGCCAGCTCCCCGACGATCATCAACCGCATCCGCTTGCCGGTGCGGGCGGCGGCCATGAGCGGCTGAGCGTAAGGGGCGAGCGCATCGCCCACGCTGACCGAGTAGTTCGGGTCGAACTTCAGCTTCATCAGATTCCTCGTCCTGGTCAAAGGGTCGCCGCGGCGCGCACGATCGCGTCGCGGAACGGCTGGTCCAGCTCCTGGGTCTCGGGCGCCAGCTCGCGAAACGGCACGAGACTGGAGTGGTGCGGGTTGGTCGCGGTGCGCCAGATCGACCAGGCGTCGTGCACGTCCTGGGCCGTGGTCTCCGCGCCGGTGACCAGGGCCAGCAGCGCGTACAGCCGGGCCAGGTCCGGCTCCAGGTGGCCGGCCTCCGCTTCGACGGTGTCGAGGGCGGCTTGGGCGTAGTTCGCAGCCACCTGGCGGGAGAACGCCAGCTCGCTCGTCAGCGCGTCGGCGAGGATTTCGGCGCCGAACTGGTCGTAGTCACCGATGTCGGCGTCGTCGAGGACGTTGACCAGCCGCCGGTGGGAGACAGGCGCGGTGGTGGGCTGGCCGTCGTGCAGCCAGGTGACGTTCCAGGTCTTCAGCAGCTCCGTCGCGATCTGCTCCTCGGCGTCGGCGGCCAGGTCGATCTCCTCATCGATCCAGGCCGCCAGCTCCTTGTGGTCGGCATGTGCGGGCACAGACACTCCTTCGTGGTCAGTCATCGGATATGGGTCAGGCGGCGCCGCGGGCCGCGCGTGCACGCACCGGGTCGGGGTCGGGCACGTGGTCGGGGCGGCCCGCCCGCTTCCACCGCTTGTGGCAGGAGGCGATCAACACCTCGCCGTTGGGGCCGGTGCCCTCGCGGCGGCCTGTGCGTCCGCAGTGCTCGCAGCGCCAGGCCGCATCCGCACGGTTGTCGCCGGTGACCGTGCCCGCCTGGGCGCGGCCGCGGCGGACCTTGCGGCGCTCGTCCTCGTCGAGGCCGCCCCATACCCCGTGCCGCTCCGGCACCGTGAGCGCGTGCTCCAGGCACTCCTGGCGCACCGGGCATCCGGCGCAGATCTGTTTGGCCTGCTGGCGCCGCTTCTCCCGTCGGCCGCGGCGCGCGTAATCCTCGGGGTCGAAAAACAACGCGGGGTCGGCGTCGTTGCAGGACCCGTCGACCTGCCAGCTGGTGTCGATTTGGGAGCGCAGCAGCCGCGGCGCCCGCTGCTCACCCGCGCGATTCGGCTGGGTCACCGCTCACCCTCCGCGGCGCGGATGCGGATGACGGCGCCCGGCTCGGTCAGCGCGTCCGGGTCGCGGGCGAGCACGTAGACCTTGGCGAGCCGCCCGTAGGCCACCACCTGCGCGTCGTCGCGCCAGACCCGGGCGGTGGTCAGCGCGTCCTCCGTGCTGCGGACGAGCTTCGACAGGTCCGGTTTCACGGCCGGGAACGCCGGCGCCGACGCCAGCACTCGGCGGCCGTACCGGCCGGTGCCCATGTGGGACTTGGGTCGCGCCAGGCTCAGCACCAGGTCCACCTCTAGGGCGCCCGCCAGCGGGAAACCGCGGCGGCCCCGCAGGTTCAGCACCTGGCAGGCGTAAGTGTGCACCCGGTCCCGCCACGGCTTCAGCAGCGCCGAGGACTCGTACATCTCGCCGTTCTTGCCCTTGCTCTTGGAACCCTGCGGAGCCGGGGTGCCAAGCACGGTCAGCTCGAACAGCACTCCGGCCCGGGTTGTTACCGTCATCGGTGGTCTCCTTCTTCATGTCGGGGGCGCCCGGCCCCTAGCGCGGGCGCCCCGTGCCGGAGTGGTCAGAACAGGGCGGGCTGATCCACCTGCTCGGCGTGTACGGCGGTGCGCCCCGGCGGTGTCGCCGCGGGCTGCGGCCGCTGACGGTGGCATTCACACGGGCACAGCCACCGGCAGGCCACCGGCGCCAGCCACACCTGCACCGGCGCCCGCGGCGACGGCCAGTACCGGACGTAGGCGTCCCTGTCGGTCAGATACGTCTCGCACTTGGGGTCGGCATAGACGCCCTGGCACTGGTTGTGGTTGCCGACGGCGCAGTGCCCGGCCGCGCCGAGCTGGCACCCGCACGTGTGCGTCAGTCCCGGAAGGGCTGCGTGGGCGCGGCGCATCCGCGGCGTCCAGGCGTTCTCGCGCACCCACGCAGCCGCGTTGCTACGCATCGCCCACCACCCCGGCCTCGGCCATAAGGTCGGCCATGGACAGATCCCCGCGGAACCTGTGGCCCAGCTCGGTCTCCAGGTCGGCGTACTCGCGGGCCAGGTCGGGGCGCAGCCGGCACGCCCGCACTAGGTCCGCGCGGGAGGCGAGCACACACAACGAGCACGACAGCCGCGTCATGCCCTCGTCATAGGCCGGGTGGTGCGGCACCCCGGAGGCGCGGATGCGGTCCCACACCTGGGCCTCGGTCCAGGTGTGGATCGGCAACCACCGGGTGATGCGCCGCCGCGTCGACGACCCGGCCGCACCCGACTCCACGTCCGGCTTGGCGTAGCGGGCCGCGGACTCCTGAGCGCGGATACCGAGGCAGTACAGGACCTCCACCGGCCGACCCTCCGTCGGGCGCAGCCCGCGGTCGGCGCGCCACCGGCGGCACAGGTCGGTGACGACCCGCATACCTTGGGACGTCTTCTGATCCGAGGTGCACCACCGCGCCTGGGAACTGGGGAACTTTCCGCGTTCGTGGCGGAGTTGCTGGAACAGCCCGCCCTGCTCCCGACGGGTGATCACCAGCGGGAACCCGTAGTGGTCAGCCTGCCGACGGGCGAGGTCGGCGGTGCCCGGCCACTCCACCGACAACCCGTTGTCGGTCTCGCCGAGGTCGTTGTGCACGACCGTCACCCGCTTTTTCACGCTGGCGTCAGCGGCGAGCTGGGCGACGTAGTCGAGCATCGCCTGGGAATCCTTGCCAGCTGAGGAGTTGACGACGACCACGTCATAGGCGGACAGGTCGGGGAGCTCCACCGGCAGGTCGAACAGGGTCGCGTCACGCATCGCCGTCCTCCCCGGTGGTGGGGGCGTGGTCGACGAAGGTGTCGAAGCGGGGGCGGCCACGCCGCACCGCGCCGGCGGCCAGTTCCGCGACCACCAACACCCCAGCGACCACCGCGGCCGCGTACACCAAGTAGGCGATGATCATGCGATCGCCTCCTGCGCCGCGGGCGGCAGCAGCGGCCAGTCCCGGTCGAAAGACACGTCGTTGCCCATGCGCCGCATGAACGCCTCCAGGTCCGCGACCTGGGCCGGGTACCACGTTGCCTGAGCGTCGTGCAGCTGCTCGGCGGTCATGGACCCGATTCGGGGGTGGGACTGGCCCACCGCGGCCGCGACCCGCAGGCTCATCAGCGCGTCGTAGAGCGCGCCGTGCGCGGCGTCGTCGTCCCAGCCGATGCCCCACTTGCGCGGCACCAGCGCCTGGACGCAGGTCTTCAGCGCGTGAGGGCCCTGATCGGGACCGGGCCGGCGGCGCTTGGGCTCCAGATGGCGCGACAGCACCAGGGTGTCGACCAGCGGCCGCAGCGGCCGCCCGAGCGACTCCGCGAGGCCGGCGCCGAGGTGGCGGCGGCATTCGCGGTCCAACATCGTGTAGTCATAGGGGGCGTTGTGGCCCACCACCGGTGTCCCGGCCGCCAGCGTCCGCCCGATGGTCGCCACAATGTCGGCCACCGCCTGTGCGGCGGGGGTGCCCTGGGCGCGCACCAGCTCGGTGGTGATGCCGTGCAACCCGGCGGCCTCCTGCGGCACCTCCACACCGGGGTCGACGAGCACCTCGACCGGGTCGGTCGCCAACCCGCCGCCGACGCTGGGCAGCGCGTACTGCACGATCCGGGCCTGCTCCGGCAGCTTGCTGGTGGTCTCCAGGTCGAAGCCGAGCATTCGCTGCTCGAACCAGCGCGTCTCGGTCATGCGGCACCGCCCCTCGAGAGCCGGGCATGGTCGACGGCGCGGCGCCGGTCGTCCTTCAGCGGGGTGGGCGGTTCGACGTAGGTGTGGAAGCCGGGGATCGCGGCGTAGCGCACCCGGTGCCCCGGTGCGGACACGTCGCAGTACGCGCAGGCATCCACGGGCACCGGGGCGGCCGCAGGCGGCCGGGCCAGCCCCACCGCCGAACCCATGGCGTGGGCGATGTCGATCGGGCTCACCACTGCGGCCTCCTCTGAGTTCGGGCGAGCGTGGCCCGGCATTTGCCGAGCTTCTTCGCGGCGTCGGTCAGCACGTGCTGCAGGGCCCTGTAGTCGGTGTCGCAGCCGGTGTCCCAGAACCGGTCGAGGGCCTCGTGTGCGTCGCGGATGACCAGCTCGTGCTCGTCGAGGTGCACCGACGCCTCGGAGATGACGGCGTGGACCTCACCGCTGGGCATGGGCTCGGGCGGCGGCACCGCGGCCGACGCCGTCTCGGGCAGTTCGGGGCGGTGGGCCAGCCGCCGCAGCACGCGGGCGATCACGCGGCACCTCCCTGCAGAGCGGCGGCGATCGCGCGGCGCGACCAACCCAGGTCCCGAAGGAGCTGGCGGGCCGCGTCGCGGCGCACCTGCTCGGCGCGGCGCCGCGCAGCCGCCCGCGCCGCGGGCACCGGCATCGGCGCCGGCTCCTCGGCGGGCGGCTCCTCGGGGACGGCGGTCGTGCCCCGCCGGACGCGGTCGCGCTCCCACTCGTCCACACCGCCCCAGGTGCCGTGCACGATCCGCTGCTCCTCGGCGTAGGCCAGGCACTGGGCGCGCACCGGGCACGTGGCGCACACCTGCTTGCCGCGCTGGAGGTAGGGGTCCTGCGGGGTCTCCGGCCACCACCAGTCCGCCGCCGGCGCCTGCCGGCACGCCCCGCGCTCCTGCCACGCCGCGGCGTCGTCGCCGGGCGCGCCCCGGGTGGGGCGGGCCCCCACCAGGGGGACCCGCTTCGTGGCCGGGCTCACCGCTGACTCCCGGAGGGCAGCACGGCGAAGCGCTCGCCCAGCTCGCCGAGCTGGCCAGCCTGCCAGGTCCATCACCCGCTGCCGCGCGTCCTTGGTCGGCCGGAAGGAGAACTCACCGCTCGCCTGCACCGTACGGACCTTCGCGAGAGCGATGGTCTCGCCCGTGGCCGGGTCCCGAAGGTTTCCGTCGTCGTCGACGTCGGAGGCCACCCGCTTCTCGTAGGCGGGCTGCACCTCCTCGCGGATCGCGTCGGGCCGGTTCTCCAGTACCCAGGCGATCAGCTCCGGATCAGCCAGCACCCGCGGGTCAACCTTCTCGATCACCTCGGTCGGCGCGACGCGCTTGGCGTGCGCGAGCAGCTTCTCCCGATCGACGGACACCGTGCGGGTGCCGTCCTTGATCGATACGGTGCCGACCTTGGCCCCGTCGGGCAGACTCACCTCGATCGTCTTGACCCCGGCGGCGCGCTGAGCCTTGAAGTTGGTCTCGGCCTCAGCGCGGGCCGCGTCCAGCTCGTCTTTCACCTCGTCCATCAGCGCCCGCAGCACGGCCACCCGCAGACCAGGGGACGTCTTCCCTGCCGTGTCGTCCATGAAGTGCTCCTGTTCAGGCGTGGTTGGCGGCGATGCGTGCGGCCCGGTCCGGGTCCGCCGACGCGGGGTGAGCCGCCTCCTGGTCCGGGGGATTGGGCGCCGTCGCCGCCTGCGCGGCGTTGGCGGCTGCCGCGGGCTCCGAGGCCAGCGGCGGGGTGGGCGCCAGCGTGTCGGGGTCCGGCGCTGGCTCGGGCCGCACCCGATTGGCGATGACGTTCTGCCGGTGCTTCATGCGGTTGGCCATCTGATCGGCATCGGGCCGGGAGATCCGCCGAGTGTCGAAGGCGTTTCCGAGTTCGTCCCACAGCTCTTTGAGCTGTGAGGTCGTCGTCGCCTGATCGACGCGGGCCGCCATGCTCTGAAGAAACGCCTGATCGGTGGCGACCGACGGCGCGGTCCCGCTGGCCTCAGGGTGGTCGGCGTCGCCGTCCTCCAGATCCTCGGTGGGGATCATCAACGCCTGCATCAGCGCGTACTTCAGCGCCATCGACATCGCCTTGTTGGTGCTCTTGTCGGCGGTGTCGGCGCCTTCGCCCCACACGACGACCTCTTCGACGGAGCCGTCGGAGACCGCCCGGAACCGGTACGTGACTTCCAGGTGGGTCACGTTGATGCGGCTGCCAGATTTGGTTTCGCGGGTCTCGCTGAGACGGTTGGTGACTTGCGGGGTCGCGATGACGCCGTGGGTGACGAGGGCACGGTTCGCGGCGTTCATGACGTCTTCGATGCTGCGGAAGTGGAACCGCTGCTCGGGGTTCCAACCGCCCTTGCCGACGGGACGGATGTCGGCCATCACCGCGCTGAGTGCGGCCCAGATGTGGGGAACCCCGTCACCGGGCTGGGGGGCTGCGGACGTCTCCTGTGTCTCGATGTCCGTGGCGGTCTCGTTCATGGCGGAGGGCTTTCCGGTGGGGGCGTGCGTTTCGGTGGGCGGGGCGGTGTCGCCATGCGCTGTCACGAGGCCCCCTCATCCGGCGCGGTGATCTGCACCAAGGCCGCGTGGGCGGCCTGCGGGGCGGCCTCGTCGAACGCCTTCCGCAGACGCTCGAACTGCGTGCGGCACTCGGCGTATTTGTCGATGGCCTCGTGGGCGCGGCCGCGCTGGGCGGTGGCGTCCCGCTTGAGGCGGGCGCGCAGCGCCCGATCCACCCAGTACCGGGAGGCCAACGCCCCCCAGGCGAGGACCGCGCCGAGCCCGACGAGGAACACGACCAAGGCGACGAGGTAGGCCAGGATCAGCCAGTACGGCCACAGGGGCATCTCATGCATCGGTCTCACCGTCCTGGTGCCGTTCGGCCCAGGCGCGGACGCCGGCCTTCAGGTCGCGCCACTGCGACGCCTCGGCCGGTGTCGGCGCGGCGTGCTTGGGTTCGTGCGGCACGGTCTGGGCGACACCTTCGCGCCAGCGCCGCCACGCCGCCTGCTGCACCGCGGTGGTGCAGTCGGAGGGGGCGGCGTGGCGCGGCGCGGGCACCTGCGGCCGCATCGACAACGCGGCCCGCTCCAGCAGCGACACCCCGGTCGCGGCCAGTTCGGGGCCGTGCCCGGCCAGCCACCACAGCCACTGCCGGTCGGTCTCGGTCAGGTCCAGCTGCCGCACCGCGGCGACCAGCTCCGCGTACAGCGCGTCCTGCTGGGTGTGGTGGCGGGTCATCGGTCACCGCCGGGCTGCGTGATCGTGGCCTGCGCGCGGACGGTCAGCCCGGACGGTGTGATGTAGACGACGGATTCGAGCGTCAGGCCGTCCTCCCAGACCTGGCGGGTGATGTGGTCTGTGACGCCGAAGTGGCGGGCGACCTGGGCGACGATGTCGCGGCGCCGCTGCACGGGCAGGGTGGAGCGCGCCAGCAGGTTCACCTCGGGGAAGTCGCCGGGCGAGACCGTCAGCATCGCGTCGCTTTCCAGGCCCAGCTCGGCGGCCAGGTTGGCGGCCCACATTGTCAGCGCGGGCAGGGTGAGGCGGGGAGGGGACTGCGCGGGGGCGCTGGTCCCGGTGTGGATAATGGTCACGGCTCCATCACGTCCAATCTTCGTGTGTTGGTTGGGGCCGGAGTCCTCGCCTGGGTGCCTCCGGGCGGGGACTCGCTTCATGTGGTCAGGCCGATCCGGGCACCGACTTCAGTCGGCGCGGTCCGCCCTGCCGCGGGGTGATCGGCTGGTCCTGCGCGGGAGCGGCAGCCGTACGGCGCCCGCCCGTGCGCGGCGTCCGCGCGGGCGCGGGTGCTGGGGTGGGCTGCGGCGCGGACTCCGCGCTCACCTGGCCGGGCGTGAACGCCCTGGCGTTGGTGATCGCGTCGATGTCGCCGGCGGTGAACACGATGCGGTTGCCCAGCGTGCGGTGGTGGGGGATACGGCCGCGCTGGGCGGCCTTGCGCAGCCCGCCGGGCTTCTCCAAGGTCAGGAACTTTTCGCAGACCTCTTCGGGGGTGTAGGTGCGCTCCGGCTCGCCGGAGGCGGGCGGTGATGTCTCCACCGGAGGGCTCCTTCCTACTGGCGGGCGCAGCCGCAGTTGCGGCAGTGGGTGCGCCAGGGCTCGTTGCCGGTGCCGCAGGGGCACGCCCATAGGGGGCCGCGGCGCGGGTTGGCCTGTTCGCAGATCACGGGGCGGCCGCGGGTGTGCTCTCGACGAGCAGCGCGCCGTCCTCCAGGTCGAGCGCGGTGAGGATCGCCTGGTACGTCTCGGCGCGCGGGTAGGGGCGCGCGCCGCGCAGGATCTTGAACAGTCCTGGCGCGCTCAGGCCGGTGCGCTCGGCGAGGTCGCTGATCTCGAGCCCGCGTCGTTGCAGCTCAGCCTTGAAAGCCGTGTGGTCGAACCGGTACGGCCGGTACGGCGCTCGGGGTCGGGTGTGCGTCATGAACCCAACATTAACCCACATAGACCCTCATGGGAAGAGGTTCATGTGGTTTAGGGGAAAGAGAAGTGTCAACAGGTTGGTTCATGTAAGGCCATGACCAGCCGTTACTCTCGGCGACCGCTAGTGATCATGTGGGTTAATGATGGGTCACCGGTGTACTCTGGCCCCCATGGCTGCTACCGACCAGTCACCCCAAAGGGCACGGCTGCGCGCCTATCTCGAGGCCCGCCGCGGCCGCCTGCGCCTGACCATCGACCAGGTCGCCGCGACCGCCGGCATCCGCTCCAACACCTACGCCCGCGTGCGCGACGGCGACGCCGACATCCAACCCGCCACGGTCTCCGGCCTCGAAGACGCGTTGTGCTGGGCGCCCGGCAGTATCCAGCGCATCCTCGACGGCGGCGACCCCGTCGAAACGAGCGCCGCCGCGAACGCCGCGGAACCCTCCTACGCCGAGGACTCCCTGCGCGGCGCCCTCGACGCCGGCGACACCTACCCCTCCGGCGCCGCCCGTCCGCCCCTGCACGACCTGGCCCGCGATTGGAACCTGCTGCAAGGGCTCACCTGGGTTCCCCACCCGGACGACCCGACCCTGCGGTACTACGTGCTGCGGCGGCTGCATCGCGGCCGGATCTGGACGCACCCCCAGACAGTGCCGGCCACGACCCCCTTCGAAGAGGTGTGGCGCCAGCTCACCGCGGAGCAGGACGAGCAGCTCGCGCGGATCGACGAGGCGCTCGGCGCGCACGGCGACGGAACGCGTCCGGAATAGGTCAGACGCTCCGGTAAACCTCATCGCTGGAAACGCGACACCGCGTCGAATTGTCCGAATTCGATAAGAAAGGCAACCCTAATCCCGGGTACGCAGCGTTTGTACCAGTCGACCCAACGCTTGTGACCTGCCCGTTTCCGCCATAGGCCCTTTTCGGACCGGTTCAGTTTGGGATATGAGTAGAACCTCCTCCGCGTGATCAGAGCGTGGTCACGTCTACCCGTGGGGCAAGAGAGACAGGTGCGAGGAGGCACCCAATTGCTCTACCACTTGCACGCAAACGTGCAAATTCCCCGTACCCGAAACGATCTACTCATCTCCGTCGACACACTCGTCCGACCACATGAACGTCCGATCGACCTACAAGTCACCGACGACCTGACGCTGCTGCGCGTTCACCTGGGCACTCAGACCTGGTGGATCATCGACCGCGTCACCGACGAAGTCCCCGAACACCGCTGGCGCCATTGGGCGACGGAGGCGGGCTGCCCCGCCCACCTCCACCCACTCCAGTTTTGGGACCCCCACACACGCGTCATGCCCGAGCACATCCCGCCCCGGATGCGCCTCACGGGCCACGACCACGCTTATAGACCGCCGCGCGCGCTGAGCGCATAACCACTGGCCCCGGCGGAGCTGGCACGCTTTGCGCCCCCGCCACCCTGTGGCGGGGGCACAGGCATTTCCGCCCCACGCAGATATCCCGGCAGGGCACACTGAAATCCCTGCCCCCTGCCTCAAGGAGCACGCCTACATGCCCCATATCTTGCGGCCCTACGTCGAGAAGCGCCGCAACGGCACCTACCGCGTCCGCACCCGCGAATCAGACGGAACCTGGATCCCCCTTGGCAGTGGGTTCTCCAGCGAGGAACGCGCGCTCGAGCACGGGTGGAAAGAGATCGGTCGCATCCGCGACGGCGTGTGGATCGACCCCCGCGAATCCGACATCACACTCACCACGTGGGCGAGGTCCTGGTTGCCCGCCCAGGTGCTGCAGCTGTCTTCCCGCGAGCAGTACGTCTACCTCCTCAACAACTTCGTGCTGCCCGAGTACGGCGACCGTAGCCTGCGCTCCCTCACCTACGCCGACCACGAGATCAACACCTGGGAGCAGCACCTGCGCACGGCCTACTCCGCCTCCACCGCCACCCAGGCCCGAGGGCTGCTGCGCCGCATGCTCCAGGACGCCTCCGCATCCAAACTCATGGAACGCAACCCCGCCGAGCGCCAGGCCCGCCGCGGTAGCGTCGAAGTCCGCCGCCTCCAGCAGCAGCAGAAACGCAAAGCCGAAGAGGAGAAGTGGACCACCCCGCTCGGGGCACTACTCATCGCCGAACGCATGGCGCTGCTCGCCGGCCGTGACGACGAGATGATCCTTGGCATCACCAAGGCCTATACCGGGATGCGCACCTCCGAGTTGATCGGTCTGGAACGCGACCGCGTCACCGCAACCGAGATCGACGTGCACTGGCAGCTCTATGCCCTCAACGACGGTTCGATGATCCGGAAGTACCCCAAGGATGGGAGCCTGCGCAAGATCGCCATCCCCCCGCATGTGGCGCTGCTGCTGCACCACCAGATGCGCAAGACCACCGCCGTGGACCCGCTGACCGCGCCGATGTGCCCCTGCGTCAAACACAGCGCCCCCGACTTCCGCCAGCAGTACGGCCACCCCGCCGGTGTGCACGTCTTCCGCGGCAGCGCCGGCGGCCGCACCCGCCTGGACTCCGGCACCACGCTGGCCGACGTCGCCAGCACCGCCGGGGTGTCGACCACCACCGTCTCCAACGTCATCAACCGGCCCGACAAGGTCCGCGGATCCACCCGGGCGCGGGTCGAACAGGTCATGGAGGAACTCGGGTGCGACACCGCTGCGGACGCCTCCGGGTGTGCCCCGCACCTGCGCCGCAACGGGTTCCGCACCTGGATCTTCCACCCCGCCGCCACCGGCTGGTATCCCGAGAAGAAGCCGAATCCCGCTCACCCCGTGCCGATCGTGCCGGGCGGACTCACCGGCACTCCCGCGCGCGGCCGCGGCGCCGCGAAGCGCGCCGGGGCCTCCTGGCTGCCCGTCGTCGCCGGATTCACCGCGCACGGGCTTCGGCACTCCCAGCAGACGTGGATGGACGAAGATGAGATTCCGGAGAAGCTCAAGCGGCAGGTGATGGGCCACGCCGACGAGCAGACCGTGCAGGCGATGTATGGCCACGTGACCCCGGATATGCGGGAGCGGCGCATCCGGGCGTTGAGTGCGCGGTGGGAGCAGTCGCTGCGCGACCGCGCTCGAATGTGGCCTACCTCACACATCCCGTTGCTGAACGATCTGCTGGAGCCCTACCGCCACCACTACAGCACGTATATCCCGGTGAGCCTCCCCAGCAAGATCATTTCCCCTGGGTTTCCCACTTGGTACAAAGAAGCCCGCCACCCGGAGCGGGTGGCGGGCGTGTAACCTGCTTCTATAGCTGTCGGGACGGCGGGATTTGAACCCACGACCCCTTGACCCCCAG